>JBCKTZ010000004.1:0-57971 GCA_038925245.1 Gallionellaceae bacterium | reverse complement strand
TCCAGTTGATTTAAAATTATTCCGCGAAGCGGGCGGGAGAGAGTGTGTTGTTGGGGGCTTTAGCCCCTTTCAGCCACAGCCTACCCCTTGCGGGTGCAACAGGACTGCTTTGTACGCTTCGCGGAATATTTTATTGCTGGATTCCCGCCTGCGCGGGAATGACGGGTTGAATGTTGTTTAATTTTCAAACAGCGTGCGCATGTATCACAGCAAACCAGTCTTGTGCATCACGCCACACACTTGCCTTGCCAAATCCGGCTTGCGTTAACAAACTCAAGAATGAAGCAGGGGTATATTTATAGCTGTTTTCAGTATGTATGCGCTCACCCTGCATGAACTGGCGCCCCCCTCCAGGCCATATAACTTTCACATCAGTGCGCGCTTCAAGATACATTTCAATACGACTTTTCTCCGCGTTAAAAAAACCAAGGTGACGCCACTCACGCACGTCAAAGTTCGCATCGAGTAATTGATTCAGATGACGCAATAAATTCAGATTGAAGGCCGCAGTCACTCCCAAGGCATCATCGTAAGCGGCATCCAGAATTGGCTTTTCCTTGATTAAATCAACACCGATCAACAGTCCGCCATCCGCGTTACAGGCCATACGCAAGCGCCGAAAAAATGCCAAAGCATCATCCGGTGTAAAATTTCCGATCGACGAGCCCGGATAAAAGAACAGTCTTTTTTCGCTTCTCACTGCATCTGGCAAATCCAGCGAGCTGGAAAAATCAAGACCTAGCCACGTCATTTGAATATGTGGAAAGCGCTGTTGAAGTTGGCCAACCGCATCGCGCAAAAAATAGACTGACACATCAACCGGCACATACTGTGCAGGAAGCAATGTCGAAAATAGCCGCGCCGCCTTGGCGCAATTGCCAGCGCCTAGATCAATCAAGGTAGCGCCTACCCCGACTGCTTGCGCAATCTCCTTCAAGTATGTGTTGAAAATTCCTGCCTCAGTGCGCGTCGGGTAATATTCGGGCAGCTCACAAATCGCCTCAAACAATTTCGATCCTAGCGCGTCATACAAATACTTGGGAGAAGTAAAAGGCTGCGAAGCAAGCAGGCCAGCACTGAGTTCGGCACGAATGGTGTAGTCGCTGGTCCAGTATTTCTGAATAAATTCAGCGGAAGTTACATCACGGGGGGCTGAAGTTGGCATAGAAATATATAAACATTCCAAATATAGCGAATAGTATAGCGGGCGTAGCTTAGCACTGCCCCAACTTTTTCTCTCATACTCGCGGCGGAGTTCCTGTTCGAGTGCTGCCGGGGCTGTGGCGTTCGGAGGGGGTAACAATGCGAGGCTGACAGTTTGCATGATGGCTGTTATTTATGTAAGGATTTCAACGCGGGCACGACTAAGCGATTAGGCAGGGGGAATGAAGTGATCCATGCAAAAATATCATTTCTGACTATCAATTTGCAGGGCTATGGAAGGGGATGTCGGTATGGATAAATATATAAATATGTGGGGAAACTTTTCCAGGTTTCTTGAATCGATAGGCGGTTATATTCCACAGTTGGGATTGCGACTGTTTTTGGCCTATGAATTCGGCTTAGCGGGACTGGAAAAATTCAACGGTACAAACTGGTTTGTGGAAATCCAGAACGCATTCCCTTTCCCGTTTAATTTGCTCCCGGTGGAAATGAGTTGGCAGCTTTCGACATGGTTTGAGTTGATTGGTGCCATCGTGCTGGTATTAGGCCTGGCCACGCGTTTCTTCAGTTTTTCGCTGGTGGTGTTGACGATTGTTGCATGGGTCGCCGTGCATGCGGGCAATGGTTATAACGTGTGCTATAACGGTTACAAGTTGCCGCTGATGTATTTGATCATGTTTATCCCCTTGCTTTTTACCGGCGCGGGAAAATTAAGCTTGGATCATTTGTTCTGGAAAAACATATCTCAGCAGCACCGTAGCTGATCTATAGGGCGCCTCTAAAAATTCAGAATTCTAAGTGAGACAAAGCGCGATGAAGTTTGGATTTTTAGAGGTGCCCGTAATTCAAAAGGCAGCAGATATGAGCAGAGAGTTATCGAGTCCGGAGCATTGGGTGGCGCAATATGGAGATTATTTGTTTCGCTATGCCATGATGAAATTGCGCGACGAACATATGGCCGAGGATGCAGTACAGGAGACCTTGCTCGCTGCTTTGCAGGGGCAAAAAAGTTTTGCCGGCGATTCGGCCGCGCGAACTTGGCTGGTGGGCATACTTAAGCACAAGATTGTTGATCTGATACGCGAGAAAGTACGTGAACCTACATTGGTAAACGTGGATGAGCCTATGGAGTTTGGACAGGATGAGGTTACGGAAGCCATGTTTGATGGAACAGGCCACTGGACTGCTCCATGCCAGGATTGGGGTAATCCAGACTCGGTACTGGAGCAAAAGAGATTTTGGCAAATTTTGACGGAATGTCTGAAGCGTTTGCCGCCGCAACTGGCCATGCTTTATTCTTTGCGGGAAATTTCCGGAATGAACACGGAAGATATTTGTAAGGATATGAATATCTCCTCGACCAACAGTTGGGTAATGTTGCATCGTGCCCGTTTGGGATTGAAACAGTGCTTTGAAATACATTGGATAGGTGAAGAGAAAGTGGGAGCCAGGTAATGTTGACATGTAAGGGTGCCAGTCAGCTTATGTCGCAATCATTTGATCGACGCCTTGTATTAATGGAAAAACTCGGCTTGCGTTTTCATCTGATGATTTGTAAAAGTTGCCAGATCGCTTACAGGCAGTACGATTTATTGCATCGTTTTTGTCAACGGTTCGCAGCAGAACCCGTTAATATTCTTTCCGAGCAACCCGGCCTGACGGCTGCAGCGCAGGAGAGGATATTGAAAGAATTGCATCGAAAACAAGGTGAGCAGTCAACATCGGGGAATTGATGCTTTCATTGCCGGGGAACCGGTTTGTACTTAACGCTAACTAAAGGGATATACCAAAATGATCAAAACTAAAACAACACTTTCTATCGCACTGGGCAGCATTTTTGTTGCTTCCATGGCCGCTTCTTCTATTGCTAGCGCAGCCCAAAGCCCATTTGCAATGACCAGCCTGGATAAAGGTTACATGGTTGTTGCTCAAGCTGATATGGCAAAAGATGCCAAGCCTGCTGCCAAAGCTAAAGATGCCAAGCCTGCTGCCAAAGCTAAAGATGGTAAATGTGGCGAAGGCAAATGCGGCGGCGACAAAGCCAAAATGACAGATGCCAAGCCTGCTGATGCTAAAGCCAAAGACGGAAAATGCGGCGAAGGTAAGTGTGGTGGTGCCAAGAAGTAAAAATGCATTGCAGACATGAATATGACACATAGCGACATAATCCTACTGCGCGAACTGGCATCGGGGTCGCGCGGTGCTCGGCATCCTCGTGTACTGAAATGTACACTCCGGTGCCTGCGCTCCGGGCTCCACCAATGCCAATTCGCTCGCTACGGATTCTGACGCCATGTTAAAACGTATTTATGGTGCGGGCCTTGGCCTTCGGCGGGAATTAATTCCCGCGCTGAAGATTCAAGTGCCTTCTGCTATCGATTTTTTTGAAATTGCTCCCGAAAACTGGATAGACCTGGGTGGCGCTTTAGGGCGAGACCTGCGTCATTTCACGGAGCGGTTTCCGATTGTTTGTCATGGCCTGTCCCTGTCTTTGGGCGGGCCTACCCCGCTGGATGAGCTATTTCTCAAGCGGGTTAAAGGTTTTCTGGATCAGCACCGCATCCCTTTATACACAGAGCACCTGAGTTATTGCAGTGATGACGGGCATCTGTACGATCTGCTGCCTATCCCATTCACGGAGGAGGCCGTTCATTATGTGGCGGCACGCATTCGACGTACCCAGGATATTCTGGAACGCCAGATTGCGGTGGAAAATGCCTCTTATTATGTTGGCTCACCCATTGCAGATATGAACGAGTTGGAATTTATCAAGGCTGTGCTGCAGGAAGCGGATTGCCTGCTGCATCTGGACGTGAACAATATTTACGTTAATAGCATCAACCACAGCTACGATCCTGTTGCTTTTTTGAAGGCGTTGCCCGGTGAGCGCATTACCTATATTCATACCGCAGGGCATTATAAAGAAGCGGAGGACTTGATCGTGGATACGCATGGTGCTGACGTGATCGACCCGGTGTGGGATTTGCTGGAAGAGACTTACCGTACCTTTGGCGTATTCCCAACTCTGCTGGAGCGCGATTTCAATATTCCTCCCTTGCAAGATCTGGTAAAAGAAGTTGAACATATTGCCGCTTTGCAACAGTGTTACCAAGAGCCTCAATATGCCAGCAAAGTCTGAGTTACCTGCATTCCAGCAGTATCAAATCGCCTTTGCCAGCCACATCCGTAATCCGCAACTGAACAAGCGGCCTCGTGGCGTGGAAGCCAGGCGCATGAAGATATACAACGAGCTGCTCTACAACAATCTTGAAGGCTTTCTACTCGCCTGTTTCCCGGTGTTACGTAAGGTGATGGGGAAACGAAACTGGTCAAAATTGGTGAGAGATTTTTTTACTGTCCATCGCTGCCATACTCCTTTCTTTCGGCAGATTCCCGATGAGTTTGTTCACTATCTGAAAAACGAACGCGGTGATCGGGAAGATGATCCTGCATTCCTGCAAGACCTGGCGCACTACGAATGGGTGGAGTTGATGCTGTCGGTTTCCAACAAGGAAATAGATCTCTCGCAGATCGAAGCCGACGGCGATTTGATCAGTGGCAGACCGGCGCTGAATCCGCTATTGTCGTTGCAAAGCTATGCATATCCGGTGCATCGTATCGGCCCGCGCTTCAAACCATGTGCAGCGCAGCAGGAAGAAACCCATTTCGCCATCCTGCGCAACCGTGAAGATGAAGTTAAATTCATCGTGATCAATCCTGTCAGCATGCGCCTGCTCCATCTGTTGCAATCCACTTCTTTAAGTGGCGAAGCAGCCTTGTTGCAGATTGCCGCTGAGTTGAAGCACCCTAATCCGCAGGTGGTATTGGCGGGCGGTCATGACATTCTGCAAGCCTTGCGGCAGTCAGAAGTCATTTTGGGCACTTGGCGGCCTTAAATTATTTAATCCAGATAATCCCACGCCCCGTCATTCCCGTGTAGGCGGGAATCCAGCAATAAAACAATCCGCGAAGCGGACGAAACAGCGATGTTGCCCCGCTTCGCGGGATATATTTCAAACAACTGGATTCCCGCCTGCTCGGGAATGACGGATGCCCCGCCTAATGAATTGTCTGGGTTTAAAAATAGTAATATTTCCACTAAGCCCCGGCTATCCGAAGCTAGGCAGCACCCTCATCCAGCAAAGAATATGCAGCTTGCACTTGAAATAAGTGTGTCTCGCCCTTATCATTAGCAGTCTACGGTGTAGAGTGCTAATGCACAGCGCTTAAGAATTGTTAACTGTTTGTTTTAGGAGAAAAAGCATGAAAGTTCGTCCCTTGCAAGATCGCGTTATTGTTAAACGTATGGAAGAAGAGCGTAAAACAGCCTCTGGAATTGTGATCCCTGATGCAGCAACAGAAAAGCCTGATCAAGGTGAAATTATTGCAGTTGGCAAAGGTAAAATTGCTGATGACGGTAAATTGATCGCTATGAGCGTAAAAGTTGGCGATAAAGTGTTGTTTGGCAAATATGCCGGTCAAGTTTTCAAAATGGATGGCGTTGAATACATGACGATGCGCGAAGATGACATCATCGGCGTAGTTGAATCCTAACTTTAATAACGAATTCAGGAGAAATTAAAATGTCAGCAAAAGATGTAAAGTTCCACGACGTAGCGCGTGCGAAGATGATGGTGGGTGTAAATATTTTGGCCGATGCGGTTAAAGTTACCTTGGGTCCTAAAGGCCGTAACGTAGTTTTGGAGCGTTCATATGGCGCGCCAACTATCACCAAGGACGGTGTGTCTGTTGCCAAAGAAATCGAACTGAAAGACAAGTTTGAAAACATGGGCGCGCAAATGGTCAAGGAAGTTGCTTCTAAAACTTCAGACGTAGCCGGTGACGGCACAACCACTGCGACCGTGTTGGCGCAGTCTATTGCTCAGGAAGGCATGAAATTTGTTGCTGCCGGCATGAATCCTATGGATTTGAAGCGTGGTATCGACAAAGCAGTGTCGGCTGCAGTGGAAGAGTTGAAGAAAATTTCAAAGCCATGCACCACCAACAAGGAAATCGCACAGGTTGGTAGCATCTCTGCTAACTCAGATGCCAGCATCGGCGATAAAATCGCTGAAGCGATGGATAAAGTGGGTAAAGAAGGCGTCATCACTATTGAAGACGGCACCAGTCTGCAAGACGAACTGGAAGTGGTTGAAGGTATGCAGTTTGACCGTGGCTATCTGTCACCTTACTTCATCAGCAATCAAGACAAGCAAATCGCAGCGATGGAAAATCCTTACATCCTGTTGCACGACAAAAAAATCAGCAATATTCGTGACCTGCTACCTTTGCTGGAACAAGTTGCCAAAGCCGGTCGTCCATTGCTGATTATCGCTGAAGACGTTGATGGCGAAGCACTGGCAACACTGGTAGTGAACAACATCCGTGGCATCTTGAAGACTGTTGCTGTTAAAGCCCCAGGCTTTGGCGATCGTCGCAAAGCCATGCTGGAAGATATCGCTATCTTGACAGGTGGTACTGTGATCGCTGAAGAGGTGGGTCTATCTCTGGAGAAAGCAACATTGGCAGAAATGGGCCAAGCCAAGCGTATTGAGGTAAGTAAAGACACTACCACGTTGATCGACGGCGCAGGTAAGGCAGACGCAATCAAGAGCCGTGTTGGCATGATCAACAAGCAGCTTGAAGAAACCACCAGCGACTACGACAAAGAGAAGTTGCAAGAGCGTAAAGCCAAGCTGGCAGGCGGCGTTGCTATTCTTAAAGTAGGCGCAGCAACCGAAGTTGAGCTGAAAGAAAAGAAAGCCCGTGTTGAAGACGCCTTGCATGCAACCCGTGCAGCGGTAGCAGAAGGCATTGTTCCTGGCGGCGGCGTAGCACTGTTGCGTGCCAAGGCAGTGGTTGCCAAACTCAAGGGTGACAACCACGATCAAGACGCCGGTATCACTATCGTCTTGCGCGCGTTGGAAGCGCCATTGCGTGCGATCGTACATAACGCAGGTGAAGAGGCTTCTGTTGTGGTTAACGCAATATTGGCCGGCAAGGGTAACTTCGGTTACAACGCTGCTACTGGCGAATATGGCGACATGATGGCCATGGGCGTGATTGACCCAACCAAAGTAACCCGCGTTGCATTGCAAAACGCTGCATCTATTGCAGGTTTGATGTTGACAACAGCCTGCATGGTTGCTGAGTCGGCAGAAGACAAGCCAGCCGGTGGTATGGGTGGTGGTGGCGGCGATATGGGCGGTTACGGGATGTAATTGTCGAAGCAGTTGCTGCAATAAAAACAAACCCCGCTCTGCGGGGTTTGTTTTTTTGTGCTCTAAATTGCTGGCTAGCAACTATCGAGAAGCAAGCGATTTGCAATAATTACGTTTGCCGCTATAATGCCCGACTTCGCGGGAATCGAAAGGTTGTCGCGGTAGTAAAACGCAGTATGGCTCGGTAGCTCAGTTGGTAGAGCAGTGGATTGAAGATCCTCGTGTCGGTGGTTCGATTCCGCCCCGAGCCACCAGTATTCATTAGGCTTGCAGAGATGCAGGCCTTTTTTATTTTCTATAATTCTCCGCAGATTTCTACAATTCGTCATTTGTACTAGTTCAGATTTTTCTATAATCTGGGCAATGAGAGATTTGTTGGTTATAAGTAACAGGCAGAAATTATCCAATAGAGGACTGTGGGGTTTGACAGCAATCGGCCATAAGGAGGCGTTCGCATGGTGCACCAAAGAGCTAATTAGTCACTTGGCCATTTGAATGCCCAGTGGAGTTATGCCAGTGGCTTTTCAATCGTGTCCAGGATAGGTTGCGACACGTAGACTTTCCCCCATTGCCTGCCGGTAATTTCCTTAAGGATATTTTTTTCCTCAAGAACTGAAATTGCAGCTTTTGCCGTGGGATGTGATTTGCTTAGTACTTTGCCAGCCCTGGCGATGCTCATGTATGGGTTAAAAAACAGCTCCTCCAGCACGATCAGCGCATTAGGTTTGTCACGCAACATTGCTCGGTATTCTTCCCTTAGCCTGTGCAGTTCCTTGGCCTGTTGGCCAGCTGAGGCAGCAACTTCAGAAACGCCTTGAAGGAAAAACATTAGCCAGGGTTTCCAATCACCGTTGGTACGAACACGCTGCAATAAATCATAGTAGTCGGACTTGTGCGTATCAATGTAGGCTGAAAGGTAGAGTAGCGGTTGTGAAAGACGCTTTCGTTCCATCAGGAAGAAGGTAATCAGAAGACGACCTACGCGACCATTACCATCCAGAAATGGGTGGATGGTTTCAAACTGGACATGCATTAGCGCACACTGAATGAGATCTGGAATGCGGTCCCGGTCTTGTAGAAAATTTTCCCAGGCATGTAGTGCCTCCATCATTTCCTGCACGGGTGGCGGAACAAAGGCGGCTGTTGTTGGAGTGCAACCCGCCGGGCCGATCCAGTTTTGGGTATGCCTGAATTCTCCAGGCGTAGCTTTGTCACCCCGTACACCTTTCATTAGTTGCCCGTGGATTTCTCGAACGAGCCTCAATGAGAGGGGCAATTCGGATAGCATCTGTATGCCCCGTTCCATTGCATGGATGTAGTTGCGCACCTCTTTTATGTCATCGACGTTTGTGCGGTTTGAGGAAACATCATCGAGTTCATCAATAAGCAGATCGGAAAGACTCGCTTTCGTGCCTTCAATTCGAGATGAAAGAACAGCTTCACGTTTCATGTAGGGAGAGATCAGCAAGTGCGGGTTTGGCAGCTGTCCGCCCAGCCCAGAAAGCTCAGATAAAGCGGCATCGGCCTTGGAAAGCGCCAAGACAAGTTCCATATCGAAAACGATGTTCGGGGGCAAGGGATTGGGGGAAAAAGCCAAAAATCCTTGTGGAGACTGGATCAGTTGCCCGCTTTTGTTTTCAGTAAAGTCTATTATATTCATATTGTTAAGATAATTCGCAAAGAAAGCTTTCAAACAATTATAGGCTTTGAAAGAAAAAATGCAAATTCTTTCAAAGCGCTCAAAACTTTGAAAGTATTCTTTCTACAATTTTAAAAGCACCTCAGTCGGTGTGTGGCTTAAGAGATATGAAAAAAGATATTTTGTAGAAGAGAGTTAGACTAGCAGATTGATTGCAGGATATCTTGCATTGGATTGAAGATCCTCGTGTTGGTGGTTCGATTCCGCCCCGAGCCACCAGTATTTGAAAGGCTTGCAGAGATGCAGGCCCTTTTTATTTTCTACAATTCTTCTTTTGAGTGGGTTAATTATCAGTTTAAGACTGGCCTGGCCCTTTGCTGCCCGCTGGCTTAGATGCCAACTAGCCACTATAATCTCGCCCCCTCTGCCCCTGATTAATTAGTACTTTGAAAACCATGCAGTTATTCGCCTTTGGCATCAACCATAAAACCGCACCGCTTGCTGTGCGGGAACAGGTTGCGTTCAATGCTGAGGCGATGGAGTCGGCCTTGCGTGATCTGGTGGGGCATGGTGCCGCCAAGGAAGCGACTATCCTCTCTACCTGCAACCGTACCGAGGTTTACTGCAGCACAAACGAGCCGGTGAAGGCCGTCAATTGGCTGGCGGATTACCATAAACTTCCCGCGAACAGAATCGAACCCTATATCTACACCCTGCCTGCGGACGCGGCGGTACAGCATGCTTTCCGTGTTGCCAGCGGGCTGGATTCGATGGTGTTGGGTGAACCGCAGATACTGGGGCAGATGAAGCAGGCGGTGCGCTATGCCGAGCAGGCCGGCACCTTGGGGTTTTTGTTGCACAAATTATTTCAACGCACCTTTTCAGTGGCCAAGGATGTGCGCACGCACACAGAAATCGGTGCGAATCTGACTTCCATGGCCGCTGCTGCTGTCAAACTAGCCGAGCGCATTTTCCCCAGCATCAGCGATCAGCGCGTGTTGTTTATAGGCGCGGGTGAAATGATAGAGCTCAATGCTGTGCATTTTGCTGCCAAATCGCCAAAACAAATCACCGTGGCGAATCGTACGCTGGAGCGGGCGCAAGTCTTGGCACGCCGCTTCAATGGCCACGCCATCACCTTGCATGAGTTGCCGGAACAATTGGCACAGCACGATATTGTGATCACCTGCACCGCGAGCCAGTTGCCGATATTGGGCAAGGGCATGGTCGAGCGCGCTCTCAAGACGCGCAAGCACAGGCCGCTGTTTATTGTTGACCTTGCCGTGCCGCGCGACGTCGAGGCGGAAGTGGCCGAGTTGAGCGATGTGTTTTTGTACACCGTGGATGACTTGGCAGAAGCGGTGAAAGACGGATTGGATGCGCGACTAGGCGCGGTGAAAGAGGCCGAGGTGATTATTAATTCCGGT
Source organism: Gallionellaceae bacterium (assembly GCA_038925245.1). Taxonomy (GTDB): domain Bacteria; phylum Pseudomonadota; class Gammaproteobacteria; order Burkholderiales; family Gallionellaceae; genus 39-52-133. Next base: position 47,520 of record JBCKTZ010000004.1, on the reverse strand, counting down.
GTCAGCGATTTTATGCGCTGGATGGAATCGCGCAGCGTGGTGCCTACCATTCGTGCATTGCGCGATGTGGCAGAACGCCAGCGGCGCAATGAAATGGAAAAAGCCCTGCGCCATCTGGCCAAGGGCGAACCTGTAGAAAAGGTGCTGGAAACCCTGAGCAATGCGCTGACCAATAAATTTTTGCACGCGCCCACCCATGCGCTCAATCAAGTAGAAGCAGATGAACGCGATGCACTGCTAGCAACCATACACCGCCTCTATCAATTGCACACGCCAGAATGAAACCTACTATCGCCACCAAACTTGCTCAACTAGCCGATCGCCTGGATGAGGTAAATACCCATTTAAGCAGTGAGCATGCAACGCGCGATATGGATGCCTACCGTAAGCTTAATCGCGAGCGCTCCGAACTCGACCCCGTGATCAGCCTGTATCATGCGTATCAGGCCGCAGAGGCTGATGTGGCCACTGCGCTGGAAATGGCGTCTGATCCTGAGATGCGCGAATTTGCCGATGCCGAGGTGAAGGAGGGCCGCGCCCGGCTGGAGCAGATCGAGATTGATTTGCAAAAGCAGCTGCTGCCCAAAGATCTCAATGATGATCGAAATGTTTTTCTGGAAGTGCGCGCAGGTACGGGCGGTGATGAAGCCGCGCTGTTTGCCGGTGTCCTGTTTCGCATGTATATGCGTTTTGCAGAACGGCGCCGCTGGCAGGTGGAATTGATTTCAGAAAGTGTGGGCGAAAAGGGCGGTTACAAGGAGGTGATCGCCCGCATCATCGGGCAAGGTGCCTATTCGGTATTGAAATTTGAATCTGGCGCGCATCGTGTGCAGCGCGTGCCGACCACCGAAACACAGGGTCGGGTGCATACTTCCGCCTGTACCGTGGCGATTTTGCCGGAAGCGGATGAGGTCAGCGATGTGGTGCTCAACCCTGCTGACCTGCGCATCGACACCTTCCGCGCCAGTGGTGCGGGCGGCCAGCATATCAACAAGACCGACTCCGCCGTGCGCATTACCCATCTTCCCACTGGCACGGTGGTGGAGTGCCAGGATGGGCGTTCGCAGCACAAGAACAAGGCGCAGGCGATGGCCGTGCTGGCGGCGCGCATCAAGGCAAAAGAAGAAAGCGTGGCGCATTCCAAGCTGGCGGCAGAACGCAAATCGCTGGTGGGCAGCGGTGACCGTTCCGAACGCATACGTACTTATAATTTCCCGCAGGGTCGGGTCACCGATCATCGCATCAATCTCACCCTGTATAAAATGGATCACATTATGGATGGCGAGATTGACGAGTTGTGCAATGCGTTGATGGCCGAGTATCAGGCTGAGCAGTTGGCCGCATTGGCGGATCAAACCTAGTGTCGCGTCAAGCATCAAGTGACGGATAAAGTCGTTTCAGTTTCCGTAGGGTGGATGCGCTGCGCTTATCCACCCTACCAATGCTCAAACAACATATCCGTTATTTTATGCATGACGCGACACTAGTGTAGTGTTGCACGCTATGTGGAGCTCATATTACGCGACAGCTGATGCTCTCGAATAAGTGATGTAGGGTGCGCCGTGCGCACCATGGTGCGTGTAACGCACCCTACCAAATACGCCCCAAGGGTCGGGGAATTTACCTGAAAGCGATTAAAATTGCTCATCTTCGCGCAGATAGCGCCACTGGCCTACCGGCAGATCGCCCAGTTTTATTTTGCCGATGCGCACTCGTTTCAGACCCGTCACCTTCAGTCCGACCAGTTCACACATACGACGTATTTGACGCTTCTTGCCTTCGCGCAGAATGACACGCAATTGATCTTCATTCTGCCAAGTTACTTTTGCGGGTTTCAGTTTTTGTCCGTCCAGGGATAAACCATGATTGAGCATGTTGAGGCCATTACCAAACAACTTGCCGGTCACGCGTACCAGATACTCCTTCTCTATTTCCGAATTCTCGCCCACCAATTGTTTTGCGACACGACCATCCTGAGTGAAAACCAGTAAACCCTGAGAATCGATATCCAGGCGTCCGGCAGGCGCAATACCTTTCAGATGTGCAGGGAGAAAACGCAATGGGTAGGTGTCGACTTGCCAGCGTGAGGCTGCATTAACAAGGGTAATGGCGGGTTGATAGCCATCCTCTGCCTGGCCGGAAACATAAGCAATGGGCTTGTTGAACAAAATGGTTACTTGTGTTTGCTGCTGGGTCTCAGCAGCTCGGTTAAGGGTGATTTTCTGGGTGGCAAGAATTTTGATACCCAGCTCATTGACCGGTTTCCCATCCACCAGTACCCAGCCGCGTTCAATGTATACATCGGCTTCGCGGCGTGAACAAAAACCCTGTAGGGACATGAGTTTGGAGAGTCTGATTTTTTCCATGGATGTGTGTTGTGTCGTAAAACTGGGTAAACCTAAAAAAAGCATTTGGCCACAGAGGACACAGAGATCACAGAGAGGAAACAATGAGACCCGCAGGGTTCTCGTCCTATACGGAGCAGAGCGTAGTGTAGGATAAGTGATTTGGCATATCAGCCCTCGGGTGAAAGGCAAAAACCGTTAAGCGCTGCGAATTCTCTGTGTCCTCTGTGATCTCTGTGGCTTGAAGTGCGGTTTTTAGGGTAAATAATTGATGATTGAAATTAGCCGAGTGCAGGGAATAAACCTCGCATCCCGCCAGCGATGAATTCTACGGCAATTGCAGCGAGAATAAGTCCCATTAAACGTGTAAATATGTCGATACCCAGGACACCCAAGCGTCGCTCTACCCAGGGTGCAAGCAAAAAGGTCAGCCAGACGCTGATGCTGAGCAAGAGAATAATCAGGCTCATGCTCAAATAGTGAGTGAGATCACTCGCCTTGTGCGCATCCAGAATGACGGTACTGATAGCCCCGGGTCCGGCCAGCAATGGTGTAGATAAAGGCACGATGGCAAGCGCTGACCTTGAGTCATTGGCTGAAAGTCCCGATGTTTCGGGCACTAACTGACGGATGTTGCCATTCAGCATTTTGAAGGCCATCAACATCAGCAAAATGCCGCCTGCCAGGCGAAACGAGCTAATGCTGATACCGAAGAATGCAATGATAGCTTCACCAATCAGCAGGGCTACAAGCAAAATCAAAAAAACCGTGATTGAGGCAAGACGACCGGTATGGTTGCGTTGGCTTGTCGTCATGCCCGCGGTAAACAGGATGATGATTGGAATCATCCCGATCGGATCCAGTATCGCGAACAGGCTGATAAATATCTTGGTGTATTCAGTGAATTCGAGCATAGGAAAGCAATCAAAATTTACATGCAGGGCGGGCAGCCGGGTGAGCAGATTTCATCTTTTCACCCAGCGTTGATTTTACTCCAGAAGCCTGTTTGCTTCCGAATGTTTATAGCTAACCTCAATGTAGGGCAGCTCAAATGGATTTTTAGAAGTTCATTGCCTAAGGTCAATCTTGATTAATACCATAAAATGAGAGTGGTTTTTTGCTGGTAATCAGCTAGCCTCTGGGTTGCACATTTAATGGAGATATGTCCCCCATGCGCTACATAAACTTTCGCTATACTCTTGCTATTGAGATTATAAGGAGCGAAAGATTGGTATGGAAAACATAGCCGCAAGGCGCAGGGAGTTTAATATATGACATTGAATTTTTCAAAAGATCCGGGCCCGCGTGAACGACACTTGCAGCGCAAGTTTAATAATCCGCTGTTCATTGGTTCAGGCGTATTCACACAGCAGGAAATTCAGAACGCACAGCAGAAAGACAATGCTGCAATGCAGCAGTTCATGGAACAATTTCGCGAGTTGGTGCAGCGTGCCATCAAGCTGGATAAGTCGGTAGAAAGCGATGTGGTAATGTTGTTAAAGGCGCAGCTGGAACAGCAATATGCGGTGTGTACTGGTCTTCCCGGTCGTCCAGTTGCAATACAGGACGCGATCAAAAAATTGATAGCCGCAATCAGCGCCACCCTGAGGGACGCTTCCAAAGACGATCCGCATGCGCTGGAAAAATTGAGCAAGGATGAAGAGCATACCGATTTGCATCTTCAGCTTTGCGACTATCTGATTATTTCCGACATGCTGAACCCCGCTGAAATCATCAGCGATGACGAAAAATTTTTAGCACTTTTAAACGAGCCGGAAGAAGCGTTGCGTGCTGCGCTGGCTTTGTTTCCGCCAGAACGTATTGGCATGATGGCGGAAGAAGGTAAAATATTGCTGAGAAAAATCGAGGCCGATGGACATAGTCTGCCGCTAGCCTGGCAGCGGTTGGCGCAAATGGAAAGTTGGTTACAGACTGAATAGAGCAAATTTTAGGTATGCCGGACTTAGACAGGAGTATTTTTGTAACTAATTGATTATATTTAATATTTCTTTAAAAAAGGGGGTAATTTTAGTTTCTGTATACCCTAGGGCACAAGAACCTTCGAGGTATATCAATGAGTTGCGAGTTAAGTTCGACAGGCTGCTAGATGAATTTATGGCTTTCAGGGGTATCGATTACAAACAGAAAATCATTTCAGGGGCGTGTGAGGGTTTGTTGGCTTGAGCTGGAGGAGTAACCAGCTCGTTGAACGGTAGCTATTGAGAAAGTCATCTGGCCACTTCGGGCCTCATTCCATTTCTATTTCAAAAATAAAATGTCGTAGGGTGCGTCACACGCACCAACAATGCGGTGCGTGTGACGCACCCTACAAAAATTATTGCCGATTCTAATTAGAATTGGAACCAGGCGACCGATACCCTCTACTTCAACGAATGGCCGTAGCACGTCACATAACAGCTCTACAGCCCCCCTTTGGATTCCGCCTTGCCCCTCGTTCTCAGTTTAGCCCTTAGCTCTTCCCGCTCAGCCACGTTGGCCTTAGATAGCTGCAACAGGTGTAAGCGCTTCTGATGTTTTCAATGATAAAATGCATTGTTCGACGATGCGACGATGGCGTTTCCGCATATAGAATCTTTAATTTGTTTAATCCGTTCATTTTTTAAGGTGAATTTCATGAGGTTGCTTGTAAAACTTTTTTTCCGTTTGATCCGAATTTTGCTGCATCCCTTTATGCTGTTATGGGAATTTGTCACGACCCCCCGGGGAATCGTTCGAGATGCCGCTGCACAGCAGCAGGTTGACCAGCAAAGTCGTAAGCTGGTGCTCTACCAGTTCAAGACCTGTCCATTTTGTATCAAGGTGCGTCGCGAGATCAAACGCTTGTCGTTGCCGATAGAATTGCTCGATGCGCAAAAAAATTCACAGCACCGCGCTGAATTATTGCGGGGCGGCGGCCAGATCAAGGTGCCCTGTCTTCAAATAAGAGATGAGCAGGGTAATGTGCAGTGGATGTACGAGTCCGCAGAGATCAATCGATATCTGCATCAGCGTTTTGCGTCTATTTAGCCAGTAGAGAATTTAACCCAGATTGTCTATTAGGGCGTGCTCCTACAAAAAGGCATAGTCTGATTCATCAGTAATGTGCAGGTTTATGTTGACTGACGCAGTGCCGCACGTCTGCCGCGCTTGACGTTCACACCAAACAGAATGAGTAATCCTGCCACAAAATAGCTGCCGGTGATTAATATTGCCAAGCGATGATCGCCCTGTGAAATCCAGCTGACCAGTCCGTAAGTGAGCGGCCCTAGTATGGAAGACAGCTTCACCGCCATTCCCCACAGTCCGAAAAATTCGGCGCGGCGAGCGACCGGGCTTAATAATCCCACCAATGCCCTGCCGGCAGACTGGCTGGAGCCCAAGCAAATCCCAGCGAGGTTGGCTGCAAGCCAGAACATGGGTGGGCCCTGTGCAGCCCAGGCCAGCAGCACCATGATGATCCAGCCGACCAGTGTTAGGGCGATGGTGGGAATATGGCCGATGCGGTCTTGCAGGTAGCCAAATAGAAAAGCGCCAATCGCAGCGGTGATGTTGACCACAAAAATCAGCATGATGGTCTGCTGCGTGGTGAAATGCATGGCCTGCTGCGCGTAGATGGCGGCAAGGGTAATCACTGCCTGTATTCCGGCCTGATAAAAAACAGTGCAGATTAGAAAGCGCCGCAGATCAGCGTAACGCTGGGCATGCTGAAGCGTCTGGCGCAGTCGTGCAAAAGATTCCTGCAATGGATTTTTTCCCAACAAGTGCGCCTGTGGCACGGCACGTTCTTTCAGGTATAGAAAAGTCGGCAGGCTGGATAAGGTGAAAATCACAGCCACGATAAGCATGGTTACGGGTACAAAATCTGCGGCGTGCTGGCCGTTATTTTGTGCCCAGGTCACATAGGCCAGGCAGGCACCCAGACTCACCAGTCCCCCGATATAACCCAGACTCCAGCCCCATCCCGATACTTTGCCCAGTGCTTTGCCACGGGCTAGTTCAGGCAAAAACGCCGCGTTCAGATTTTCGCCGCTGCCGTAAAAAAAATTGGAAAGAATGATCAGCGGAATGGCCAACCATAAGTTGCCGGGGCCGGCAAAAAACAGCAATGCAGTAAAAATTACACAGCCTGTAGTGGTGAGGACTAGCAATTTCTTTTTAGCGGCATAGGCATCCGCATAAGCGCCAAGCATCGGCGCGATGAACATGATCAGTGCATAGGAAACCGCCAGAGACAGAGTCCAGACAAATGTCGCCCACGGGGCATTGCCTGCAATCACGGCCACAAAGTAGGCATTGAAAATGGCGGTTATCACGACGGTGGTATAGCCGGAGTTGGCAAAGTCATACATGGCCCATGCCCATACTTCTCGACGAGTAACGTTTTCTGCTAATGATGTTTGCATAATTTATTCGTCAGTTCTGTATTGCTATGGTGGCATTGTTAGCTATCAGTGCAGTCTATGTAAAGGGTAATCTTGAAGAGTGTATTCTGCTGTTTGACGCGCTAAATGGCCGTACTAGAAAACCCTGCATAGGTTATTCTTCAGCCATGAAGCTACGCAATATTCACGTTATTGAGACCTACATAATTAAACCACCCTGCGAAGATTCAAGCGTTACATGGTGCTAGCAGTGTTTGAGCGCGGCATATTTGTAAGCAACCATACCTAAACTCACCTATGAAATTCCCCACACTGAATAAATACATTGTTGCATTTGGCGCGGGTCTGCTCGCCGTGCCAGGCTTTGCTCCTTTCTCCCTGTACCCGCTGACGGTACTTGCACTCGCGATTTTGTTCGCGCAGTGGCAACACGCCAGAGGCAAATGGATGGCGGCAAAACTGGGTTTTGCATTTGGCTTTGGCCTGTTCAGTGCAGGCATAGGCTGGCTATATGTCGCGCTGCATGATTATGGCGGCATGCCCATGTTGCTGGCCGCAATAGCTATTGGTCTGTTTGCTGCCTTGCTCGCCCTGTTTCCTGCAACGGTTGGCTATGCCCAGGCGAGGATGCGTGCCAGATTCGGCGGACGCGAAGGCGTGCCTGCTTATCTGGTGCTGACACTGCTGATCCCTGCCTTATGGGTGCTGCTGGAATGGCTGCGCGGCTTGCTGCTCACCGGCTTCCCGTGGCTGGCAATGGGCTATTCACAGGTCGCCGACAGCCCGCTGGCAGGCTATGCGCCGCTCTTCGGCGTGTATGGCGTGTCGCTGATGGTGGCGCTCAGCGCCGGTCTGCTGGCATGGTTGTGGCAGGAACGATGGAGCAGGCAGGGAAAAATAGCGTTGGGGATCTTGTTGTTGATTTGGTTCGTGGGCGCTGCGCTACGAGCGGTGGAATGGACACAAGCTGAAGGTGAACCGCTCAAAGTTAGCCTGCTGCAAGGTAATATTGCACAGGGTGAAAAATTTGAAGAAAGCAATCTGGTTGGCACACTGGAAACTTATCGTCGTTTGGCGCAGAGCAGCGATGCGCGTCTGATCGTGATGCCGGAAACTGCATTGCCCATGTTACGCACGGATCTGCCTGAATTTTATGTAGAGATGCTACTCAGACATATGCGCAACAATGAGGGCGATATCCTGCTTGGCCTGTTTGAGCGCGACCGCGGCCTGTATTACAACAGCGTCATTTCGCTGGGCAGCGCGGAGAGTCAAAGTTACCGCAAGAATCATCTGGTGCCGTTCGGCGAATTCATTCCTTTGCGCCCTGTTCTGGGTTGGCTCATCAATGAAGTGCTGCACATCCCCATGGGTGACCAGGCACGAGGCGGTGACCGCCAGCAAGTGATGAGCGTGGCAGGTCAAAAAATCGCAGTGAATATTTGCTATGAAGATGCCTTCGGCGAAGAAATTATCCGCTACCTGCCAGAAGCCACTCTGCTGGTGAATGTGACCAACGATGCCTGGTATGGGAAATCCCATGCCGCCATGCAGCACAATCAGATCGCCCAAATGCGCGCGCTGGAAACAGGACGCATGATGCTGCGCGCCACCAATACCGGGGTCACGTCTATTATCGGGGCAGACGGGCGCATCCAGCAGATGTTGCCACAGCATGAAGAAGGTGTACTCACCGGCATGGTGCAAGGCTACAGCGGCAGCACGCCCTATGTGCGCTGGGGCAATGCCGCGATGCTGCTCCTTATCGCGCTGATGTTGCTCAGCGCATGGCGATTTAATAAGGTTCCTTCCCCCTCGCAGGGGGAAGGCTAGGATGGGGGTTAGGCCGGTGAGATACTGTAAATTTTCTACCCCCTACCTAACCTTCCCCCTGCAAAGGGGAAGGAATAAAACACCATGACCTGGCACTGCTACCTCCTGCGCTGCGGCGACGATACGCTGTACTGCGGTATCACCAACGATCTCGACAAACGCCTCGCTGCACATAATGCGGGTGAAGGTGCTAAATACACGCGAGGCCGCACGCCGCTAAAGTTGGTTTATACAGAACCCTGTGCAGATAAATCTACTGCGTTAAAGCGCGAGCTGAAAATAAAACGCATGAAGCGTAGCGAGAAGATGGCTTTGTGTGGTTCAGCATTCAAGAATAAAAAAGGTCGAATTTGAAGTTGACTTCAATCTCTTCGGGTAAATCCCCCGCCCATAGTGGCGTATTTTGGTAGGGTGCGTCACACGCACCATGGTGCGCACGGCGCACCCTACACAATACCCCCGCTGCTTGCGGCAGGATGGTTTATTGCGATCACGCATTGGCTGTCGCTGGTGTGACCGTCTGACGTGCTTGCGCCGCAGCCTCGTTCAAGGACTTGAGCACGTCGTCCTTAGGGCCAAACATCTGTGTCTGGCCGTCACGCAGAACCAGCATCTTGTCGGCCACGCCCAGCACGCTGGTGCGGTGCGTCATGACCACGAACGTGGTGCCGCGCGACTTGAATTGGGCAATGGCGCTGGCCAGGGCGGCGTCGCCTTGGCTGTCCAGGCTGGAGTTGGGCTCGTCGAGCACCACAAAAGCAGGATTCCCGTACAGGGCGCGCGCCAGGGCAACGCGCTGGCGCTGGCCGCCTGACAGCATGGCACCTTCTCGTCCCACCGCCTGGTCGTAGCCTAGTGGCAGGGCCAAAATGAAATCGTGCAGGCCCACGGCGCGGGCTGCGGCTTCGACCTTGGCCTGATCAACGTCACCAAAGCGCGCAATGTTCTCGGCGACGGAGCCATCAAACAACTCCACGCCCTGCGGCAAGTAACCGATGTGCGGCCCCAGCTCCACCTTGTTCCAGGTGTACACATCGGCGCCGTCGAGTCGAACCTTGCCGTTGACTGCTGGCCACAAACCCACCAGCAGCCGTGCCAGGGTCGTTTTGCCCGATGCTGATGGCCCCACCACCGCCAGTACCTCGCCCGGTTGTAGTGCAAAGCTCACGCCCTTGAGGATGGGCGCTTGGGTGCCAGGCGCGCTGGCCACCACGTTTTCAACCGCCAGCTTGCCCTGCGGTGCTGGCAAGGCCATGCTGGCGGCACGCGGGGGCACGGCGCTCAACAGCATGTCCAGACGGCTGTAGGCATCGCGCACGTTCACCACGGTTTGCCATTGCGTCACGATCTGGATCAGAGGCGCCAGCACCCGTCCACCCAGAATGGAGGCCACAATCATGTAGGCCGCACCGCCGTTGAGCTGGTTGCGCAGCAACAACCAGGCCCCCAAGCCCAACAGCAGGGAGCCCACCGTGGTCTGCAAAAATTTGGAAACTGCCTGGTAAAACGCGGCATGACCTGACGCGGTTGCCTGCAGCCCCAGAAATTCACGCTGCTTCTCCATCCAGCGGCGGTGAATGTCGCGCAGCATGCCCATGGACTCAATCACCTGGGCATTGCGCAAGGTGCTGTCGGCGTATTGTTGCGCCGCAATCGCGCTGCGGTTGGCGGCCATCAGCGGCGGCTGGGTGCTGCGCTCATTGAGCCAGCCCACAAACGTTTGCAGAATGGCGGCCACCACCGCCGTCCAGCCCAAGACCGGACTGATGGCAAATATCAGCACCAGAAACACCAGCGACACCGGCGCTTCCATTAAGGCCAGTACAACGGGCGCATAAAAAAAGTCCCGCACCGACCTGAAATCGTTCATGGGCTGAGCCGTGCCGCCCGGCAAGCGCTTGAGATTGGCCTCAAAGATGGCGCTAAAGACGCGTCCGCTCAATTGACGATCAAATGACAGCGAGGCTTCGTGCATGATCTCAGAGCGCACCCACTCCAGCACCTCCATCAGCACATAGGCGGCCAGCACCAGCAGGGTCAACATGGCGAGAGTCATGTGGCTGCGGCTGTTGACCACCCGGTCATAGACCTCCAGCATGTAGCCTGAAGGGGCCAGAATGAGCAGGCTTGCAAACAAGCTGAACCAAGCAGCCTGCCGGAAGTAGGGATTCAGGGCAGATATGGCTAGGCGCAGCTCTGAGGCGGGTTTATTCGGGTTCATCAGGCATCCTCGACCATTATATATTCTGGAATTTTTGCACCGCTGGCCAGGGTGAATTTATTCTCAACTTAACGACCTGATTATTATTGGTTACACGCTAAACTGCTTTGTCCCCTCGCCCACTTGTGGGAGAGGGTTAGGGAGAGGGTAGAGTTTAACCGAACAGTATTGAGACCTGCACAATCTTCACATCAACCGCGCAGCGGGTGCTCGGTGATGTACTGACGCAGGGCGGTATTCATCCGGGTCTGCCAGCCTTTGCCAGTAGCCTTGAAGGAAGCCAGCAGATCGGCATCCAGCCGAATCGCGGTGAACACCTTAGTTTCGTCTGCCTTCGGGCGACCGCGTGGGCGTTTCATGGCAACCAGCGCGGCATAGATTTCCGGCGCGAATGCTTCACTTGCGGGCTTCGCGCCCTTGTACCACTCGCTGTCAAGCTCACGAGCATCAGGATCAGCCGCAATGCCCGCATTGATGGCGGCCTCTTCATCGGGTGTCGGCACCTGAACGATGCGTCCTGATTTAGTTTTCAGCAACATAGCGTCACCTCTCTTGGGTTGGCCTTGCGCAGGCTGATGACACGTACGGCATCCGCACGCAAGCAGTAAACCATCACATACAAACGTTCCCCGATTAAACCATTGGCCTCAAACCGTTGTTCTGGGTATTGTTTGCGTGCGTCCTCACGAACCACGGCAGTTTCCCATTCAAAGCCGGTAGCATCGGCCAACGACACGCCATGCTTGTCGAGGTTGCTTTCCTCTTTGGCTGGGTCAAATTCGTGATCCATTTGATTTATTGTATAAACACAAAATAGCCGTGTCAAGTATTATTTGTATAAACATTAAATGCACTGAACTGAATATATCCTCCTGATGATCACCCCGCGAGGTGACGTGATAAAGCGCTCCGGGAAATTCTAGTCTCAAGGGTCTAGCCATCGGAAAATTATATCAGATGAAATGTTGGAATGTTAGAACTGACCCGAATGGCACTTACTTAACGGTTAACCAATTGAATACAACTGAAAAATATTTTGAATCTCGTGACGTTCGCGTAGGATGTGGTGACGAAGGAACCGCATCTGTCGCGATTGATGCGGTTCCTTCGTCATCACATCCTACAAGTATATTCACATTTTTCTTCAATAATTCATTCACTTGTGGCTTAAGTAAGTGCCATTCAGAACTGACCCCTTTTAAGCTTCATACTTTTTTTGGACAGAAAAAACCCGCCGGGATGCCGGCGGGTTGTCGTTTGAAATGCTATCGGGTCGATCCAACTCCCCTTGCGCTTACATCCAGTAGCTGTAGTCGGCGGTGACCGAAACCCCTACCAGTGAAAGCCCGTCAACCCCATTGATGCCACCGGCCGTGTTGGAATTATAGGTTACACCAACGGTCGAGTCCGTTGACGAGAAGCTTGCGGTACCACTTTGAGTGCTGTAATTGAGAGTGCCTTCCTGGTTCGTATTTCCTGTGTCCCAAGCCCCGAGCGTGACAGCTGAGCCACCCTCCAGTGTCACAACAACAATTTCGTCGTTTTGGGTGCCGCCAGGATTATCGTCAATATCTCCAGTAACCGTTACGGTGGCGGTACCCGCGAAGTCGAAAGAACCGGTTGGGGCCGTGAGGACAAAATTGAATGAGCCATCCCAAGTGCCGGTATTGAAGCTAGAAATAACCGAGGCTGTTACGTCCGACGTGCCAGTGAACTGATCGGCCGTACCGGTGATGGTCAGAGCAACAGTGTTGTTGATCGGAGCATTCACGCCGTCGGTGATTTGGTATGTGATGCCAAGGGCCAGCGTTGCGCCCAGGTAAAGGCTGTCGAAGCCAGCGCTGTTGGTATCGATGGTCAACGCGCCCGTGGAGTAATTGACCGACATGTAGCTTGGCAGGGCACCACCACCGACAAGTGTGACGCTGCCGGCAACGATTGACAACGCATCACCGTTCGCGTCATGCGCGTTGGCTCCGGTCAGCAGGTTCATCGTCGCATAGACCGGACTGGAATTGGCAGTTCCATGCTCGTTGTATTCGTTCACGCCCCAAGTAATCGGGTCGGCCGTCGGCGCCACGTTGTCGTTCACGCCGTTGATCGTGACAGTGACAACCTGGCTGTTGCTACCATCGCTGGAAACAGCGGTGAACGAATCGGTCAGAACATCGCCCTCATTCAGGTTCTGGATCGCGCTCTGACTGTTGTTCGCGGTGTAGGTCCAGTTGCCCGCAGCATCCAGCGTGAAGGTGCCGTAGGTGCCAGCGGCGCTGGCTTGCGCGGTGAAATTGGACTGGCCGGTGTCCACATCGCTGATGGTCAGCGCGCCGCTGGTCATCAGGTTCAGGGGGGTCGCATCTTCGGTCACGCCGCCGCTGCTGACGCCGGCGATGGTGGGCACATCGTTGGTGCCGGCGATGATGATGACCACGTCCTGGGTGTCGGTGCCGCCCAGGCCGTCGGACACTGTGACCGTGAAAGTTTCGCTCTTGGTTTCGCCCGCGGCCAGTGACTGCACGGCGCTGGCGGTGCCGTTGGTGCCGTTGGCCAGCGTGTAGGTCCACACGCCCGCGCTCGTGACCGCGAAGCTGCCGTAGGTACCGCTGGCGTTGCCGCTGTAAGTGGCGGTAGCACCGTTATCCACATCAGTAGAAGTAACCTGTCCGGATGCTGTCAGCAGGGCGCCGCCATCTTCCTTGACCGAGCCACTCTGCGTCATGCCTTCGATGACCGGCGCATCGTTGTTTCCCACGATGGTCACGCTCACTGTGGCCGCGCTGAGTGTGCCGTTTCCGAGCCGGATAGAGTAGGTGAAGGTGTCTGTCATTATTTCACCCTGGGCTAGTGCATTAACGTTAGTAACACCGCCACCCGTACCTATCTTATATTCGATTTGTCCGTTGATAATGCGAGCCTGGTTGCCTTGTGCGGTAACTTGCCAGGCCGACCCACTATCTATGTTCTGAGGATCGGCTGCCAGCAGTGCTGACAGATCTTCCAAGTTCATCGGATTGCCATCGTCGCCAGCAATCGACCAGAGCTTCTTGGCATTACCACCGAGATCGTTGGACATCACATTCAACATCAGAACGTTTCCGTCGGTCAAATAATCTTCGGTGGTGTAGTACGCGTCGTCTCCGGCTTGCGGGGTCTTAGCAATTGAAGTGATGGTTGTAGTCATTTTGATTCTCCTTGGATAAAAATTAACTTACAGTTATCAGCAAACCAATCGGCTTACTAGCAACCCGGCTATCTCAAGGAGATCCGTGGCTTTCCGAACCCATATCGCTATGGGAGTGGTCTTTAACTTCAATTTTCATTGAAGTTTCGTAACTACTAAGAAGGCTGAGTAGTTACGAAATTTCACTGAAATTTCCATTGGTTCCGGCTTACAGCCCAATTACAAATCCACGGCCTCCAGCCGACTGGTCAACAACTTCACGCCGACGCCGGTTCGGTCGCCATGGGCCTCGATGCGTACGATCTGGCCCTGCGCCTTGAGCTTCATCGGGCCGCCGGGGGTGTCGAGATCGATTTCTATATTAACCAGGTCACCCACGCACTGCGCGCTGGTGGTCTCGAAAAACAGGCCTGAGGCACTGATGTCGCGCAGGGAGGCGCTTACTCCACTATCCAGCTTTAGTGTCAAGTCAGCGGCCTGGCGCGGTTCGATGCGGTGCTCTTTTTCCATGTGGCCAGTATGAAGCGCGGGTATTTTTTGGCATGAGCGGATGCTCTCTATTTTGCTAGGACTCAATGACTAGGAGCAGACGGGTTCTCTAGGACAAATGTCATGGGAGGGGTAGCTACAATCCTGCAGGCGAGAGAGGGTGTCCATAAAATTGCAAACGTTGCTAGAATCCGAGCTTGTCCATTAAGCCAAATACTCCGTCATTCCGGCGTAGGCCGGAATCTAGCAGGATAAAAAATCCCCACGAAGTGGGGCATACACACGATTTTGCTTGCTTCGCAGAACCATTTTTATTACTGGATTCCGGCCTACGCCGGAAGAAATGACAACTAATGGATAATCTGGGATAATGCGGCAGTCGCACATTCTTCAAACCTCGCTAAGGGAGCCATGCCTAACCAAGAACCCCCCCCCATTCAGGTCCAGTTGGTGGCCTTGCCGCTGGTGCTCTGGGGTCTGGAGCGGCTGGTCGAGAGCGCTCAGCCCCGGCTGGCGCTGGCGGGCTCGGCGGCGTCGGTGGCGGCCTGCCTGTTGTCTCAGCAGCACCAGGCGGCGGACGTGGTGGTGGTGGACTTGGACGGCGAGGATGGCCTCGAGTCGCTGGTTGACTTGCAGCGCCAGACCCAGGCAAAAATTCTGGTGATCACCGGGTCGCTCAACGTGAGCCTGTGCGACAGTGCGATATTGGTCGGCGCGCGCGGTGTGGTGGATAAGCGGGAGTCCACGCCCGTTTTGCTCAAAGCGATAGAGCGGGTGCACGAAGGCGAGACCTGGATCGATCGCAACGCCACGGGGCGCATCTTGCTGGAGCTGACGCGCAAGAGGACGGTGGACGCGAATGACCAGGAGCGGCAGAAAATCGCAAGTCTGACGCCCCGTGAGCGCCAAACCATAGAGACGGTGATCGACGACATCTCCTCCTCAAGCAAGCTGATAGCCAAGCGGCTGCACATCAGCGAGCACACCTTGCGCAACCATTTGACGTCGATTTACAGCAAGCTGGCCCTGGCCAATCGCATGGAGCTGTACCTGTACGTGCACCGGCACGGGCTGTGGGAGAAGCCGCTGGCCGAGACTTGATCTAGCGCAGGCGCAGCGGGTAATGCTGCGGTCGCTCCCGCAGCATTACCCGCGTTCATCGCTACTATGGGCGCCTCCGACTTCCGGTAATCTCTGCCCTCTCCCTCGTTGTTCAGCCTTGTCGGAGGGTGCGCATTGTTCCGCGCCGATCACCACGGCCTGGGTGACGCCTTCAACCGGATGAAGTATGGCGATTTGCCGTTAGAAGAAACGCTGGCCATGATTGACACTGACAAACCTAACGACGACCAAGCCAAATTGCTCGCTCACGGCATGGAAAACTTGGTTTGGCGTGGTTGGCTGGGAGAGGGGAAGCGTTGATGGACTGCATTACCCGAGCAGGGTGCTGCGTACCAGTGAGGTAAGGATGGGCTGTTACAATTTCACCATACCCCTCAAGCACCACGCATCTGTTGGTATATTTGTTGGTATAAATCAGACTTATAGTACTAGCACCTATGTTTTATGAGGCTCACATGCCTTTCTTCGACTCCCGCCGAGCGCACCAATATTTCAAGGACTTAGCTTAAGAGCTAGGTCCTTTTTATTTTGCGGGGTAACGCAGGCATTAAAAAACAGCACATAGCCGAGTTCAATTGCGAGTATGGTTGTGCCGGTCTATGACTGTTACATGCCCTGGCACTAGCAGTCCGTTTCATGTCAATGCTTTGGTGAAACGGACTACCAATCCCTGTGGGGGATTAATTTTTAAGAGTGTAGTGCCCTCAGTGCTGCGTCCGGCTCTTTTTCTACAATAGTCAATAATGCGGCAGCGGCTCCAGTTGGTTGGCGACGATGCTGCTCCCAATTTCTCAGGGTAGCCACTTTGACGCCAATCAACCGGGCAAACTCAACCTGACTCAATCCGATTTTTGCACGAATTGATTTTGCGTCGGGCGCACTGATTTCCGTTACCCGACCTGGCGCAAGTTCTCCACGGCGAATCGCAGCCGCTTCTGTCAGACCTTGCTTGAGATTTTCAAAAAGTTCTTTATCCATTGCTATAACTCCTTTACAAGTTTCCGCAGCACTGCGGTTTCTTTGTCGCTCAGATTATCTTTTACGCTTTTGGGGTAAGCCACCAGCATTAGAATCTGGTCATCTTCGGTAATCCAATAGTAGATCACCCGGATGCCTCCGCTCTTCCCTGTACCCGCGCGTTTCCAGCGGAGCTTGCGAACTCCTCCGCCGTCTTTTATGAGATCCCCCGCGTCAGGACGCTTGACTAACTCTTCCTGTAACTTTGAATATTCTTCATCGTCCAGTAGGTCGGTGATCAGACGAGTGAATGTCGGGGTCTCAATAAAAAGCATGTTATGGACTATACGCCAATGGCGTACTCTGTCAAGTACCGCAAATGCTTCGCACTTGTGATCGTGTTGTCACAGACTGGTTACGCCAGACTGAGTAATTTTGAATAGGCACAAAAGCGATGCTCTTGTGCAAGTGTAGGCACAGTCTTGCGATGCAAGACTGTGGGGGCTGTAGTCAAAACCGTACCACTGCCACACTTTGAGGCTGTTCCTGTAGCTGTTTTGGACTGTTTTTGAGTGTGGCGAACACTGGTAATGCATTGATAATTATAAAATCGCCCGTTAGCTTTCAATCTTCCGAAGCAGAGGGTTCGACTCCCGCCGAGCGCACCAGTTAAATTAAAATAATGGTAAATTCAAAGAATGGCACTTGATTCAAGCTGCCCTATTTTATTGCCGTGTCAGTACTCTAGCAGCCTATCGAACCTAGATATGGAGATTAACATAACACATTGATTATATTTAATATTTTATTTGTAGCGATAATTTTAATTTCTTTATTAAAGCAATGAGTTGTGAGTTAATTCCGGCAGGCTGCAGGGGTTCTTGTCCTATGCGAAGCAGAGCGTAGTGTGGGAGGCTGCTAGCTCGCTTAGGATTTTAAATTTCTAGAGACGCCCTTCAGACATTGGCCTGGCACAGACGGTGGTATTCATTCACTTCCGTTACCCACAGAATACCATCGCCAAATTGGCCGGTATGGGCATGTTGATGAATGATGCGCATGATGGCGGGTACCATTTCGTCGGGCGCCACGATTTCTATGCGCACCTTTTTGCTGAACTCGGTCAGCTCTTCCTTCACGCTAACATGCTGCTCCTCTCCGACACGTGCGCTGCATCCCTCCACATTGGCGACGCTCATGCCGGGGAAATCCGGCAGATGGCGGAAGGCGTCACGGATTTTATGTAAACGATTAGGCCGTACAATAGCTTTGATTTCTTTCATGATAATCCTCTTTTATCCAAATAACAGCGTGTTAGTATGTTTCCGCTTTATGCCTCAACGGGCTTTTCCTCAAACCATTTATACAGTGTAGGCAGTACCACCAGTGTGAGTAGGGTGGAGGTAATCAAGCCGCCGATCACCACGATCGCCAGCGGCCTCTGCACCTCCGAGCCAGGGCCACTGGCAAACAGCATGGGGATCAGCCCCAGCATCGCCACCGTGGCGGTCATCAGCACCGGGCGGAAACGCTGGCGGCAGCCCTGCACCAGGGCTTCTGCCTGCGACATACCTTCGTCACGCAGGCTGCGAATATACGATACCAGCACCACGCCGTTCAGTACCGCGATACCCCACAGCGCGATGAAGCCCACCGAGGCCGGCACCGACAAATACTCGCCGGTGACAAACAGTGCTACCACCCCGCCGATCGAAGCGAAGGGCAGCACCAGAATGATCAGGCTGGCGTAGCGTAACGAGCCGAACAGCAGGAACAGCAGGAAGAAAATGGCCGCTACGGTCACCGGTACGATGATGGCCAAGTGTCCCAGGGCCCGCTCCATGTTCTGGAACTGGCCACCCCATTCCAGGTAATAGCCTTCCGGCAACTTGACTTTGCTGTCCACCGCCAACTGCAATTCGGCGACGAAACTGCCGAGATCGCGATCCTTCACGTTCACTCCCACCACGATACGGCGTTTGCCCTTCTCCCGGCTGATTTGGGCGGGGCCGTCGACGACGCTGATATGGGCGAGATTTTGCAGAGCCACCTGGGCGCCATTCGGAGAAGTGATAAGCAGACTGCGTATGTTTTCCACATTGTTGCGGAATTTTTCCGGCAGGCGCACTACCGCAGAAAAGCGCCTCTCGCCCTCGTAAATTTCGGTGGCCGTTATGCCGCCGATGGCCGCCTCGATCACCTCGTGGATATCCGAGACATTGAGGCCATGGCGGGCGATCGCCTGGCGGTCGATTTCGATGGACAGGTACTGCTGGCCAGTGACGCGCTCTACGCGCAGGTCCTGCGCGCCGTTGACGGCAACGGCCACCTTGGCGATGGCATCGGCCTTCTGCTTGAGCGTGTCCATGTCGTCACCGAACAGCTTGATGGCCACGTCGGAGCGCACCCCGGTAACCATCTCGTCGACCCGGTCGGAGATCGGCTGCGCCATCACGACCTGCACGCCGGGCAGGGTCATCAATTTTTCCCTGATACCTGCGGCGATGTCATCCTGGGTCCAACCCTTGGGCCATTCGCTCCTCGGCTTGAGGCTGACGATGGGGGTGGACTCGTTCTGTCCCTGCGAATCGGCGGGGCTTTCGCCGCGTCCCACCCCCGACACTGCGGATTTAACGCCAGGCACCTGCATCACCAGGCGCATTGCCTCCATCTCTATCTTGATGGATTCCTCCAACGAGATGTTGGGCACGCGGTTGATGCCGGGCACGATGGAGCCTTCCTTCATCTCGGGGATGAAGGCGGTGCCGAGGAAGGGCAGCAACACAAGGGCGAAAACGAAGCTTCCTATGGCGGCGAATATGGTCTTCCTGCCATTGGCGAGCGTCCAGTCTAGCAGTCGCAGATAGGGTTTCTTGACCAGCGCGACCAGGCGCGTGTCGTGCTCGTCCTTGCCTACCAGCAAATAGGAACACAGCACCGGTGTGAGGGTAAGCGACAACACCAGCGAAACAAACAGCGCAATGGCGATGGTAAAGGCCAGCGGCGCGAACATCTTGCCTTCCATGCCCTGCAGCGTCATCAGCGGCAGGAACACCAGAATGATGATGCCGACGCCGAACACCACCGGCGTGGCCACTTCCGCTGCGGCGTCCAGCACCACGCGCACCCGGCTCAAGCTGTGGCCCTTATTTTCGGCCAGGCGCTGAAAGGCGTTTTCCACCACCACTACCGAGCCGTCCACGATCAGGCCGGTGGCGATGGCCAGCCCGCCCAGCGACATCAGGTTGGCGGAGATACCGTAATGGTTCATCACCATGAAGGTGATCAGCGGCGTCAGGATCAGGCTCGCTACCACGATCAAGGAAGAGCGCACGTCGCCAAGGAACAGGTACAGCACCACGATCACCAGCAACACGCCCTCGATCAACACCTTCACCACGGTGTTGATCGAGGCATCCACCAGCTCGCTGCGGTCGTAGTAGGGCACGATCTTGAGGCCGTCGGGCAGCATGCCCTTGGCATTGATTTCCGCCACCCTTTCCTTGATGCGGCCGACAATCTCCTTGGCGTTGCCGGCACGGATCATCATCACCACGCCACCGGTCGATTCGGTCACGCCGTTCTTCAGCAGCGCGCCATAGCGCACCTCGTGGCCGATGCTCACTTCGGCCACGTCGCGCACAAACACCGGTACGCCGTCCTGTTCCTTCAGTACAATACTGCGGATGTCCTCCACCCCCTTGACTAGGCCGATGCCGCGTATCAGATACTGCTCGGCGTAATGCGGTAGCACGCCGCCGCCGGAGTTAGCGTTGTTGCGCGCCAGCGCCTGATACACATCCTGCAGCGTGATCTTGTAATGCCGCATGCGATCCGGGTTGACCAGCGCCTGATACTGCTTGACATAGCCGCCCTGGGAATTGATCTCCGCCACCCCGGGAATACCGCGCAGCAAGGGGCGCACCACCCAATCCTGGGCGATGCGGCGTTGCGTCAGCTCGGCCACCGTCAACGCGCGGTCGCCATCATCAGAGCGTTCCAGAGTGTACTGATAGACCTCGCCCAGTCCAGTGGAAAGCGGCCCCAGCGTCGGTGCCACGCCCTGCGGCATACGTCCACCCACCTCGATCAGGCGTTCCATCACCAGCTGGCGGGCAAAATACACATCGGTGGCCTCGGTGAACACCAGAGTGATCAACGACAGCCCCGGCTTGTTCAAGGAGCGCATTTCCTCCAGTCCGGGCAGGCCGGTCATGGCCATTTCCAGCGGCACTGTGACGAAGCGTTCGACTTCCTCCGGCGAACGCCCCTTGGCTTCTGTGGCAATTTGCACCTGCACATTGGTCACGTCCGGGAACGCGTCTACCGACAGCTTGCGCGTCGCATCCAGCCCGAATACCATCAGAATGATGGCGACAACGACGAGTACCAGACGCTGCTTGAGCGCAGCGCGTATCAGTGATTCCAGCATATCAACCTTCCAGTTCTTTGCGCTTGCGCTCGTTGTTAAGGTGGAACGCCCCCTCAATGACGATTATCTCGCCCGCCTTGAGACCTTCCAGTACTGGCACCAGACCCTGATTTTCTTGCCCCAGAGTCACCCTACGCAGCTGGAAGCGATGGGTATCGAGCTGCACGAACACGTGGTCCTTGTTTTCATCGCGCACCACCGCTGCGGCCTGCACCATCAGGCGGCGCTGCGGCGCGCCCTGAATCAACATGGAGGCGAGCATTTCCGGCTTCAGCAGGCGCTGGGAATTATTCACATCCATGCGTATCGTCACCGTACGTCTATCCGGGTTGACGGTGTCGGCAACAAAAATCAGCCGCCCCTCGATAAGTTTTCCGTTCAATGCCGGGATTTCGGCCTGGGCTGACTCGCCCTTCTTAACCATGCCGGCCTGCTGCTCCGGCACCTCGGCCACCAACCAGACATGAGAGAGGTCGGCCACGGTAAACAGCGCATCCGCCGGCTGCACTACCTGACCCTGGGTCAGCCGGCGCTCAATCACCACGCCATCCAGTGTTGAAATAACGGAGGATTGCGAGTGCACATTGCGGCTCGACTCCAGCTTCACGATCGCGCTTTCGGTCATGCCCAGCATCTGGATCTGGTCGTGCGAGGCATACAGTTCGGCCTGTGCCTGCGACAACTCGGTTTCGCGTTTTTGCAACTCTGCGGCACCAATCACATCGGCGGCATATAACAGTTTGGCACGCTCCACGGCCCGTCTCTGCAATTCTGCCTGTGACAGCGCCTTCAGATAGCTGAGCTGGGCGACTGACAGCTCGGTACTATGAATCAAAGCCAGCACCTCACCGCGCTTGACGCTCTGGCCTAAAGTGGCATAAATCTGTGTAACGCGTCCGCTCACGGCAGCGCCAATGCGCGCGACTCGCTGCTCGTCCACCTCGATGCGTGCCGGCACGCGCATACTCTCCGAGGCATTGCCCTCGCTGGCGGGCGCAAGCTTCAAACGCTGCAGAAAGTCCGCTTGCACCGTCACCAGCGTGGGATCGATGATGGCGGCAGCGGGAGGAGATTCCTTGTCCTCGCATCCGCTCAGCGCGGCTACGAATAACAATGACAATAGCAGGTGTAATATTTTCATAACGGGTCTCCAGCAATAGGGGTGGCACGCAGTCGTTCAATTTCTATCATCGCGGCCTGCAATTCATAACGGGCATTCAGGTAATCCACACGCGTGGTGCGCAACACGCGCTGGGCATCAAGGTAGTCGAGTATGCCGCGCTCGCCGTAACGGTAAGCTGCTTCGGCCACTTTCATCGCACTTTCCGCCTCTTTCATCAGGCCGGATTCAAATGTCTCGACCTGGCGCTTGGCAATTTCGTAGCGGCCATAAGCCTGATCCAGTTCCGCCAACAGCCCGAGATGCATCTGCCGCGTTTCCGCTTCGACCCACTGCAGGTTTGCCATCGCCTCGCGCACGGAACCCGCACGGCGGTTCCACAACGGCAGCGGCAGCGACACACCTATGCGCAACAGGCTCATATCCTGTTCGCGCTCGGAGATTAACTTGATCGTGGGTTGCGGCAAGCGGGCGGCGCGTTCCTGATCCACTCTCGCCTGGGCACGGCGAGTCTCGGCTTCGCCCACTTTGAGCCGCGGTTGCTGCGCCAGCAAATCCCGGCGCAACTCGCTTAACATCGGCAGATTGGCTGACAGCAGCGGCTCCGGCGCCACCTCAAAGGAAGCCGCTAGCGGCGCGCCGATCAATGCGCGCAGCCAGTCGCGCGCCTGAGTGACGCGCAGCTCAGCACTCCTAGCCGCACTTTCAGCTGCCAGTGTTTCGGCTTCCGACTTCACCAGCTCGTAGCGCGCCGCTTCACCCACCGTCACCTTGAGCTTCACGCGATTGCGAATTTGCACCAGCAGTGCATGATTTTCGGCCGCCAGGACGGATTCTTCCTGGCGGCGCAACACCTCAAAGAAAGCCTGCTTCACTACGGTGCGCTGGCTGAGGCGCGCATATTCCAGCGCTGCGCTGCCGGAAGCGACGCCTGCTTCCGCGCCCTCCCTTCTTGCTTTGCGCAAGGAGGGGAGTTCGATCAACTGGGAAATGCCCACCATCTCAACGCGTCCACTTGCGCCGCCGGGCTGTCGTGGACGCGCCGTGCCGGAAGAAACTTCCACTTCCGGATTTTGAAAAATCTGCGCCGTAGTCAACGCAGCCTGCGCGCCCTGCGCCTGCGCTTCCGCTGCAGCCAGCGCCGGGCTGTGTGTTGCGGCCAAACGCAAGGCTAGCTCCAAGGTCAGTGGCGCCGCATGGGCCATGGGTGCGACTAGCAGCGCCAGCGCCAACAAGCAGTGCTGAGCTGGTTGTTGTGCCAGCCGAAAAATTGAGGGTAATGTCATGTTAAATGGCTCAAATAATTAGGGTGGTTTTTCTATACATTTTGCTGCTTCAACGCCGTGATACGTTCCTCCTTTTTCACCGAAATAGCTACTAAACTAAATTTCGGCAAAGATGGTGGCCCGTTGATGTCGGACAGATTCATTGACATGCGGCGGATATCGTTGCTGCCATGCGTCAGGGCGAAGTCGTGTGACTGGATGTGAACTTGCATGGCAACTTTCCTTTTTTTATTGGGAACGTAGACAGTATAATGTTACTCTAATATTCTAAAAAGTCGAATATAATTGATGGTATGTTCGAAAATTACGAACAAAGGAAAAACATGAGCGCGCTGAATTATAAGCATCTGCACTATTTCTGGGTGGTGGCCAAGGCGGGCGGCGTGACCCGTGCCAGCGAGCGTCTGCACGTAACGCCGCAAACCATCAGCGGCCAGTTGAGCCTGTTCGAGGCGGTGTTGGGCGAGATGCTGTTCACCCGTATCGGGCGTCATTTTGAACTCACCGAGGCGGGTAGGCTGGTGCTAAGCTACGCCGACGAAATTTTCTCGCTCGGTCAGGAATTGGAGGAGACGTTGCACCACCGCCCCAGCAGCAGACCATCGCAATTCCGGGTGGGAGTGACTGATGCGGTACCCAAGTCACTCGCTTATCGTCTGCTGGAACCGTCAGTGCAAATTCCTCAGCCGCCCCGCATCATTTGCCGTGAAGGGAAGGTCACCAGTTTGCTGGCAGAGTTGGCGGTGCACCGGCTCGACATTGTAATTGCCGACAGCCCCATGCCGCCTGCGCTCGACGTGCGGGGTTTCAACCACCTGCTTGGGGAATGCGGCCTCACGTTCTTTGCCACGGCGGAGCTCGCGCAACGCCACTCAGCAGCATTTCCAGGCTGCCTGCACGGCGCGCCGATGCTGCTGCCGGGTGAGGATGTTGCGGTGCGGTCCAGGCTGATACGCTGGTTCAGCGACAAGCAGATTCGCCCGCGCATCGTCGGCGAATTCGACGACAGTGCATTGATGAAAGCTTTTGGCCAGGCGGGAATGGGAATTTTCCCCGCCCCCAAGGTTATTGCCGAGCAAGTGATGCGCCAGCATAACGTAGTCAGTATCGGCTCGACTGAAGAAGTGATCGAACAGTTCTATGCCATTTCGGTAGAACGCAAGCTAAGTCATCCGGCAGTGGTCGCCATCAGTCACGCGGCGCGCCACGAATTATTCGGCAAATTGTAAACGGCGTGGAGGAGTTGGTATTGCTGGACGGCGAGCGTAAATGCTGGATCGATATCGCCTAGCGTAATTTTCGGCCCCGATGCACAAGTGAAAAACGGGTATTAGTCGTCATCACCCAGCTCTGGATCCCATCCATTAGATTTTGCTTTAGTAGTCGTGTCCTGATAAATCTTTGCATGGCGATTTTTCAGTTCTTCAGGCAAAAGGCTGGGCAGGTTTGCATACTTTTTCCATTCGACACCAATCTTATCGTAGAGAACCTGCATTTGTCCGCCATCCCAGCCGGTACAGTCCTCGGCGTCAGGTATCAGCCCGAAAACCCAAGCATCTTTCACCATTTGCCCAAAATGGGTCATGCCGAAATTTTCATCGTTGTTCAGACCAGCGTAGCGTAGTACCTTTTTTATTACCATTTTTATTACCTCGTTTAACCAGGATATAGTAATGGAAGCTTTTAAACATAGCGACACAAATATTGCCGAATGGGAGTTCTTGATCAAGAAAGATGCTCTGAATACGGGTAAAATGCGCAGCTTGCAAATAAGCCATCTTCAGATGAAGCTCGTCCCGAGTTCACCATGCCCCGAGTTAATATTGCCTAAGCGCGTCTCATGTTAAATTCTGAACAACTATTCCAGATAGAAGCTGCTGCTGCCCTTTTGCGCAAAGGCGGGGTGGTCGCGATGCCCACTGAGACCGTCTACGGCCTTGCTGCGGATGCTTCCAATGCGGATGCGGTTAAACGTATTTTTACCATCAAGGGTCGCCCTGCAGACCATCCGCTGATCGTGCATATTGCGGACGAAGCGCAACTCGGCCACTGGGCAAGTGTAGTGCCGAACACGGCAAAATTACTGGCACGCCAATTTTGGCCCGGCCCGCTAACCCTCATTCTGCTGCGTAACAAGACTGTGTTGGATGTCATCACCGGCGGCCAGGACAGCATTGGCTTGCGTGTACCCGACCATCCCGTAGCACTTGCCCTGCTCAGGGCGATGGGGCCTAATGTCGGGCTGGCGGCACCTTCGGCAAATCGTTATGGCCGCATCAGCCCCACCACGGCACAGCATGTGCGCGATGAATTGGGCGACAGCGTCGACATGATTCTTGATGGCGGGCCGTGTCAGGTGGGGCTGGAAAGCACCATAGTCAGTTGCATCGGCGACACGGTGACCGTGCTGCGGCCGGGAGGTATTCCCGTGTCTGCCATCGAAAAAGTCCTACAGCACAAAGTTGAAGTGGTTGATAGCACAGATGCCAAAATACGCGTATCCGGCAGCGTGTTGTCGCACTATTCCCCCCTGACACCACTGGAACTCATCGTAAAAGAAGCCTTGTGGCAACGCGCTTGTGAGTTGGAAGCGCAAGGACTGCGTGTAGCGACACTGGAATGGTCGTCACGCGATAAAGTACAGTTATCAAATGCAGCACACTCGGATCATGCCGGTATCGTGCGGACAGCCATGCCAGACAATGCGGTAGCTTATGGACAAATGCTGTACGCAACCTTGCGTCGGCTGGATAATGAGCATTATGATCATTTACTGGCCGAGGCTGTGCCGCAGTCGCAGGATTGGTTGGCAGTGGCAGATCGTTTGAAACGAGCAAGTTATCGAAAACAAGCGTAGCGTTGTGGAATAATGATGCAAAATTTTCGGTGAGCGGGGGAGCCTAAAATGTAGCTGGTAGGGTGCGTGTGACGCACCCTACATTACCCAACAGCGGTGCAAGTTTATGCGGCGATATAGATGTCGCCATGTTTAGTTACCTTGATTAACTGTGTAATTTTAGTGAAAGAATAATATGAGCAAGCCACTGGTAGGAATCGTCATGGGCAGCCAAAGCGATTGGGATGTAATGCAGCATGCTGCCGAAATGCTCAAGTCGCTGGGTGTGCCGTTTGAGACCAAAGTGGTCTCTGCTCATCGTACCCCAGACCTGTTATTTGAATACGCTACTTCAGCCGCCAGTCGCGGACTCAGCTGCATCATTGCCGGTGCTGGCGGTGCCGCGCATTTGCCGGGCATGCTTGCAGCCAAAACCACGCTGCCTGTGCTGGGCGTGCCGGTGCCTTCCAAACACCTCAAGGGTATGGACTCGCTGCTTTCCATCGTGCAAATGCCTAAGGGCATACCCGTTGCCACCTTTGCCATTGGCGAAGCAGGCGCGGCGAATAGCGCGCTGTTTGCCGCCGCGATGATTGCAAGCCACGATCCCGCACTCGCAAGCAGACTGACAGAGTTTCGCGCCAAGCAGGAAGCCGCTGTGCTGGCAATGAAGTTGCCGGAGGTTGAATGATTCTTCCGCAAGCAACCCTGGGCATACTGGGTGGGGGCCAGCTTGGCCGCATGTTTACGGTTGCAGCACGCACCATGGGTTATCGCGTGGTGGTGCTGGATCCCGATCCGGAAAGTCCTGCTGCAGAAATAGCAAACAAACATATTTGTGCGCCGTTTAACGACCTTGCCGCACTTGAAAAAATGGGCCGGATCTGCGCTGCGATCACCACCGAGTTTGAAAATGTCTCGGCAGAAAGCGTGGAGTATTTATCCCAATTTTGCCCAGTCAGACCTTCGGCACAAGCCGTGTCTATTGTACAAAACCGTATTCGTGAAAAAACATTTTTACGCGACAACGGCTTTGAAACTGCGCCGTTCGCAGAGATCAACAACAAAACAGATATTCCAGCCGCACTGATGAAAATTGGCACGCCTGCCTTGCTCAAGATCAGCCAATTCGGCTATGACGGCAAGGGGCAGGTTACGGTAAACAATCTAGCAGAGTGTATCTCTGGGTTTGAACAGATGGGCAACAAACCTTGCGTACTTGAACAGCGCATGAATTTGCTCACAGAAATTTCTGTAGTGGTTGCGCGTGGCATAGATGGTAAAACTGTAGCCTACCCCGCTGCGGAAAATACCCATGTCGGCGGCATTCTTGACCTCAGTATCGCACCTGCACAAGTGAGCGAAAAACTTGCACAACAGGCAACTCAAGCTGCATGTGCAGTAGCCAGCAAGTTGGACTATTGCGGCGTGATGGCAGTGGAGTTTTTTGTCGTTGAAAATGATAGGCTATTGATCAACGAAGTTGCACCGCGTCCACATAACAGCGGCCACTACACCCTGGACGCCTGCCTCACCTCTCAGTTTGACCAGCAGGTGCGCGCCATGTGCGGCTTGCCGCTGGGCGATGCCAGATTGCTTGCACCGGTAGCGATGGTAAATATTTTGGGGGATGCATGGCGTGCAGGCGTTGCCCCCGCATGGGATGCCGTGCTGAACGAACCGCGCGCGAAGCTGCATTTGTATGGGAAAAAAGAAGCTCGTGCCGGGCGCAAGATGGGACACTTCACCTGCATAGGTGATAGTGTGCAGGAAGCGACTAAGCTGGCGCGTGAAATACAGAGGAAGTTGCTGGGATAAGTCAAAACCTTTTGTCCGCAGATTACACAGATTAGATTGATTAAAAAGCAAAAAACCGAAAAATCCAGCCCACCCATTTGGTGAGCCTGTCTGTGCGAACAACATGATGTTTAATCGGCGTTAATCTGTTTAATCTGCGGACAAAAAGTTTTTGTTAGAATAACTGCACCTGCACCACACTGCCCTTGTCCACATTACCCTGTTCTACCGGCAACACGATAAAGCAGTTGGCACGGCTCATGGAGCTAAGGATGCCTGAGCCTTGCTCACCCGTGGTTTGCACCATCCATAAACCATCATCGCCTTGGGTCAGAATACCGCGCTGATATTCGGTACGTCCGGCTGCTTTGCGGATAGGAGTGGTGCAGATGGCCTGGAAACTGAATGAGGGTTTCGGATTTTGTCCCATCAACACCCACAGTGCGTTGCGCACAAATTGCAAAAAGGTGACCATCACGGCCACCGGATTACCGGGCAAACCGAAGAAATGGCACGCACCAATTTTACCGTAGGCCAAGGGTCGACCCGGTTTCATTGCCAGCTTCCAGAACACAACCTCGCCGATTTCATCCAGCAAGGCCTTGATGAAATCGGCCTCGCCTACCGATGCACCACCACTGCTAATAATGACATCTGAGCTATTGGAGGCGTTGAGCAGGGCGGCACGTAGCATCTCCTTGTCGTCGCGGATATTACCCATGTCGACGATATCCACACCCAGCTCTGTTAACAGGCCGAGCAGAGTGTAGCGGTTGCTGTCGTAAATTTGACCACCACTCAACTTGTTACCGGGTTGTATCAGTTCATCACCGGTAGAAAAAATCGCAATTTTAAGTTTGCGGTATACGCTTATCTCTGCAAAACCCAGCGATGCCAACAGACCCATTTCTACCGGACGGATAAGTTGTCCGCGCGCCAGTACCACAGCATCTTTTTGTATGTCTTCACCCACCAGGCGAATATTCTGTCCGCACTTGTGGCCTGAACCTATCTCGATATTATCTCCATCCGCCGTGACCTGCTCCTGCATCACGACACTATCGCAACCCGCCGGTATCATGGCACCCGTCATGATGCGCACACATTCACCCGCAGCTACAGTGCCTTCAAAAGTATGGCCGGCAAGCGAACTGCCGATTTTTTTCAGTTTATTGCCAGCGCCGCTCAAGTCGGCATGACGCACAGCATAGCCATCCATCGATGAGTAATCGTGCGGGGGTACATTCAATGGCGACAACACATCCGCAGCCAGTGTGCGATGCAACGCGTCCTGCACCCTGACAATTTCAGTGTTGGTAAGCGGGGATAAAAATTGCTTGATCAACTGCCGCGCCTGCTCCACAGGCATCGAGTTAGGGTCGTAGTCTTCCATCGAGGCCAGGTTGGAGAGTGTGAGAAGTTGCGTATGCATTTGTACGATTTATTTTGGAATTTTTTTGAGGCGCCCTTGATTTTGACACGAGAAAATTAACGACCTTCAATTCCCTTGTGCTCAACCGCATATAGTACGGCAGCCTCGACTCTGGAGGTCAGGTGCAGTTTGGTCAAGATATGGCGGACATGCTGCTTGACGGTGTCATTACTGATACCTAGTGTCTTCGCAATAGCTTTATTGCTTTCAGCTCGTGACAGCAGTTGCAATATTTCGCGCTCACGCCCCGTCAACATTGACATCGACGTTTTGCCTTCTTTGCCGCGTTGACCGTGTTGCAAAATACCTATCATTTTGACCGTCATTGCGGGTGCAACCACCATCTCGCCCGCCACAACACGGCGTATCGCATCGGCCACATCATCAGGTGCCATGTCTTTTAGCAGATAGCCACGCACGCCGGCACGCAATGCAGTGGCCAGGTCAGCCTCGGAATCACTCATAGTGAGAATGACTACCGGCGTTTCAAATCCTTCTTTGCGAATTTGAGCCAGCACGCCAAACCCATCCAATGGCTCCATGCGTAAATCCATCACCAGCAAATCGGGCTCACGTTCACGCAATAGCGGGATCAGTTCCTTGACAAGACCCGTCGCACCGACAACGTTAATATCGTAGCGCAGGGTTAAAAGTTCAGTCAGCCCGCGTCGACATAGACTATGATCATCGACCAGGACAACCTTAATCTGTTCACTCATTTTTGCCTCTCCATTCAGCCCGTTCTCAATTATATACGGACAGGCTCTAAGCCTCAGGGACACCGACAGTCAACTGCACTCGCGTACCCTGCCCTTGCAGGCTTTCCACTTCCACTTCCCCGCCAATGCGTAATGCGCGTTCGTGCATAATTACCAAACCAAAGTGACCTTCGGGTGGCGCACCGCTGGCTACACCGCCACCGTTGTCTTGCACAACAAACTGGTATTGCTTGTTATTCTGTATCACAGACAAACTCGCCCTACTAGCGCCAGAATGGGTGGCAATATTAACCAGCGACTCTCTTACAATAAGAAAAATCTGCAATTCATATTCGAGTGGCAGATTATAGTTTTCCACTTGATCGTCAAACTCAAGTGCGATATTACTACGCGTAATAAAATCGTTGGCCAATTTTTGCAATGCAAACTTCAGGCCTCTGGCATCCATCTGGCAGCGGAAATGTGTGACCAGTTCACGCACCGTCTTTTGGCTGCCTTCCAGCGCCTCTTCAATATCCTGTGCACATTTAAATGCCAGCAGATCGTTATCCGATTTCAACGCATCCAGTAACAGGCTGGTGCGTATTTTTGCAAAATATAAAGTTTGTGCCAGTGAGTCATGAATTTCATTGGCTATCGATTGACGCTCTGCCAGCAGATTGGTTTGGTAACCATCTTCATTTTTCCAAACGGTTTTCAACGCAATGCACATGAGATCCGCATATGTTACGAGCGTGCGCTTAACCTCCTCTGAAATATTTTTTTTATCCGCAAAAAATAGGGTTAACACACCGGCAGGCTCATCTTTTCTTTCGCACTTACCCAATGGAACTGCCAACACAAATTTGCATGCATCTCCAAAAAATTTCGCGCCATAACGGCCCATGCAAAAATCAGCATCGGATGACTCTACTGTTTTCTCGATTAACGATTTACCGCAAACACCGCATCCTGCGTCAACAACAAATTCACTCTGAGAGGTCTCAGCGGGCAACCCGGCACTGCCTATCGTCCTGAGCACCAGCCCGTCCGGCGACAGCACTCTGACGATACCCGCGCTTGCATCTACTGCACGGATAATGGTCGCCAAAAACTGTTCCAGCAACGCACCCGCCACCGCACTGCCAGATACAGCTGATTCACTACTATCATTGCCGGATTTAGGCGTATGCTCGGATATCACCTCACTCACAAAAGAGGAAGCGCATCCACCTACCAGCTTTATTTTTGGCTTCATAATAAACCTCGTTTAGATGAATGAGCAGTCTGCGTTGCTTAACCATCATCATCAACATTATTGGCAGGATCAAAAAAACGCGTTAGCCAGAAAAGCCTACCCCTCAACCGGGTTATAACACCACCCCCCGAGATAGCTATATTGTTAAAGGTAACAAATTGTAACTCATTGAGCAAGCCTCCTATTACCACAACACGATGAGTGTCAAATATGAACAAATTCAACTAATTCGGGAAAAATATCTGTTCTGGCTCATCCGCTTTCCGCAAATCAGCCACCCCCCAACTGGGCTATATTATACCACCCGATGTAGCTATAGACACTAAACGGCTCAATTGCGCCTACTATTGAAGTAACTGTATCGACAATTGTGCCGCCAATTGAGCAGCTGACGCATCATCTAAATACGGCTAAAGAAAATTGAAAATCTGCATCGTCTCCGACAGTCATGATCGTTCCGAACCTCTCGCTGCTGCCGTGTCTGCTGCGCATGCAGCAGGTGCGAAAGCGGCTATCCATTAGATAGGCGCACACTTTGTGCGCCTATCTCAAGCTCAGCCTTCCCATACACCTTGATACTGGGCGACCTAGAGCAGATGACTTTTGACATACATACTCTACGGCCAGAACTTGTTTGATCTCTTGCCAGTGGGCAGCAGAGGGGTATCATAGAGGAACCTTGATGCCACTTATGCCTTGCGCAGCCGTCTAAAAAGGAGAAATATCATGCAACACATGACCCCGCAGCAAGCTTACGATTTTTTGCAAGCCAATCCGGAAGCGGTTTTTATTGATGTGCGCAGCGAAATGGAATACATGTTTGTCGGCCATCCTTCCGGTTCAATGCTGGTTCCCTGGGTCGATGGCCCCAACTGGGACATCGACCCCAATTTTGTCAGTCACGTCAAAAAAGCAGCCAGCGTCAACCGGCCTGTGCTGCTGATCTGCCGTTCGGGGCGGCGTTCAGCCGAAGCCGGCCTGGCGCTGGAGACAGCGGGGCTAACGGAAGTCTACAATGTGTTGAACGGTTTTGAAGGCGAGCTGGATGAACAACACCACCGAAATTCGTGCAACGGCTGGCGGCAATCAGGGTTGCCGTGGGCACAAACTTAAGTACACTTCCAGTACCCTCTCCCCAAGGGAGAGGGACAAAGGTGGAGTGCCTTAAACCCTTGATGCGTGTGACGTACCCTACCACACTGTCTCAGCGTCCCGCAGCGACATGACCCCGATTTTTTAATGGCAGATTTTAAGGACCAAATGCACTACTTCGTAACTGGCACTGATACCGGCGTTGGCAAAACGCTTATCAGCTGCGCCTTGTTGTATGCTTTTGCCGCGCAGGGAAAAAGTGTGGCGGGTATGAAACCTGTGGCAGCGGGTTGTGAAGAGGACGGCTTGAACGAAGACGTTAAAAGTTTGCGTGCTGCCACCAATATTCTAGCCAGCCTGGGGCAGATCAATCCCTATAGCTTTCTTCACCCCGTTGCACCTCACATTGCCGCATACAATGCTGGCGTACAAATTAATTTTGCGCGCATTCTGGAATCATTTCACGAACTTGCGGCACAAGCCGATGTGGTTATCGTTGAAGGAGCCGGCGGCTTTCAGATACCGTTGAATGACACACAGGACAGCGCTGACCTAGTTATTGCATTAGGCATACCGGTCATTCTGGTAGTGGGAATGCGACTGGGCTGCCTGAACCATGCATTGCTTACCTTGCGTGCAATAAATGACTGTGGCCTGCAATGTGCAGGCTGGGTAGCCAATGTAATTGATGCCGACATGTTAATGCTGGATGAAAATATTCAGGCGCTGCAACAGCGCATCAAGTCACCGCTGCTGGCTGTTGTGCAACATCATGAAAATCCCGATGCGCGAGCGATTGCGACACAGCTTGATCTAAATTTATTGCATAGCTAAGTTTCTGCCGAGAACAAATTGGTCGCGATTAAATCTTGGCACTTGGTATGAGGCATAAATTTGCGCTCTACAAGCCGATTGCTCCTGTGCGCTTGAGCTCGGTCATGTATTTTGCGCTGCGCCATAAACAAGCGCCTGCATTCAGCCTAAAAAACTAGCCGGAATGGCTGCATCAGGCTGCAATAACTCTTTGTTAAAATGATATGATGTCAAAAAATAAATGTGTAGTGGGGGGAGCAAATGAAATTGCAGGTTTTACTGACTGATGAGCAAACCACCCTTGATCTGACTTTCTTTAATGTGCAGACTCAACAATGATCCCGCCCCTCTCCCAACGTTCCTCCCCCCCGCTTCCAGCAAGACTTGCCGCGTTGCTGCGCGAAGTTCGCTGGTTAATACTGATCGCAGTGGCGATCTATCTCGTTCTCATTCTTTACGGCTACGATCGCAGTGATCCGTCCTGGTCGCACAGCGCAAGCGGGGTGCTGATTCAAAATCCAGGTGGTGTGGCGGGTGCGTGGCTAGCTGATGTTTTGCTTTATATTTTTGGATTTTCAGCATGGTGGTGGGTCGCGTTTCTGCTGCATCGTGTGCACATAAATTACCAAGGCTTGCATCCCGACCCTGACATGCGAAATGGATTGTTTGATAAACGTGCCTTGTGGCTTGCACTGCTCGGCTACAGCGTATTATTGCTATCCAGCAGCGCACTTGAGGCCATCCGCATGCACAGCTTGTCTGTGCAACTGCCGTTGGCTCCCGGTGGCATGTTGGGAACCATACTAGGCAATGCATTTGCACATCTGCTGGGCTTCACCGGTTCCACTTTATTTTTATTGGTGCTACTCGCTACCGGATTCAGCCTGTTCAGCGGCTTGTCATGGTTGCGTCTGATTGACTGGCTGGGTGCGCGGGTTGAGATCAGTTATTTCAGCGCGCGCAATGCCTGGCAAACATGGCAGGATAAGCGCATAGGTGACCACGCAAGTAAGGAGCGTATAGCGATAGTGCGCGAAGAAAAAAAACGTGCCGACGAACATCTGCCTATTTTCATCCCGTCCAAGCCTATGGAAATCATCCAGTCAGCCCGTGTTGCTCAGGAAAAACAAACTCCCTTATTTAGTGAACTGCCCGATTCGGATTTACCCCCATTGCATTTGCTGGATCAAGCCGTGGTCGAGGTTGAAACGGTCTCAACCGATACCCTGGAATTTACCTCTCGCCTGATCGAGCGCAAATTAAAAGATTTTGGTGTGGAAGTAAAGGTTGTCGGTGCCTACCCGGGGCCGGTCATTACCCGCTATGAAATTGAACCTGCAATAGGCGTCAAAGGCAATCAAATCACCAATCTGGTGAAAGACCTGGCGCGTGCATTATCGGTGGTGAGCTTGCGTGTGGTTGAAACCATACCCGGCAAAAGCTATATGGCGCTGGAACTGCCTAACTCCAAACGACAGATTGTGCGCCTGTCGGAAATTCTCTGCTCGCAAGCCTATGCCGATATGAAATCACCGTTGACCCTGGTATTGGGCAAGGATATTTCAGGCGTGCCTGTAGTGGCCGACCTGGCCAAGATGCCGCATGTACTGGTGGCAGGCACTACCGGCTCGGGTAAATCTGTCGCCATCAATGCGATGATACTCAGCCTGCTGTACAAGGCCACGCCGCAGGAAGTGCGCCTGCTGCTGATCGACCCCAAGATGTTGGAGCTGTCGGTGTATGAAGGTATCCCGCATCTGCTGGCGCCGGTGGTCACCGACATGCGTCAGGCCGCCGCAGGTCTCAACTGGTGCGTGCAGGAAATGGACAAACGCTACCGCCTGATGTCCACCTTGGGCGTGCGCAACATGGCGGGCTACAATCAAAAAGTGCGCGATGCGATCAAGGCAGAACATCCGCTGACCAACCCGTTTACCCTTACGCCCGAGCATCCAGAAGCGCTGGAAGAACTACCTTTCATCGTGGTGTTTATCGACGAGCTGGCCGACCTGATGATGGTGGTTGGCAAAAAAGTGGAAGAACTGATCGCACGTCTGGCGCAGAAAGCGCGCGCCTCCGGCATCCACTTGGTACTGGCCACGCAACGTCCCTCAGTGGATGTAATCACCGGCCTGATCAAAGCCAACGTGCCTACCCGCATGTCATTCCAGGTATCGAGCAAAATCGACTCGCGCACCATCCTCGACCAGATGGGTGCGGAAGCCTTGCTGGGGCAGGGTGACATGCTATACCTGCCCCCCGGCAGCGGTTACCCGCAACGCATACACGGCGCATTTGTCTCCGATCAGGAAGTGCATCGCGTCATTCAACACATCAAGTCATTGGGAGAGCCGCAATATATTGACGGCGTGCTCAACTCGCTGGATGAAGGTGAAAATGGCGAGGAAGGTGGCAGCAACATGGTCGATGCGGAAGCAGATCCGCTTTACGATCAGGCCGTCGACATCGTGGTGAAATCGCGCCGCGCCTCCATTTCACTGGTGCAGCGCAACCTGCGCATCGGCTACAACCGCGCCGCACGCCTGGTCGAACAAATGGAAAAAGCCGGTATCGTTACCCCGATGCAAAGCAACGGCAACCGCGAAGTGCTGACGCCAAACCGCGAAACCTAAACCTCATCGCAACTTAAAATAGTTAATATAATCAATATGTTACATAAATCACTCATCGCTATCAACGCCCTGCTATTCACGCTCCTTGCCGGCAATTCCTACGCAGGCGCAAGCGACAAACTGCGCAGCTTCATCAGCGCCAGCCAATCCGGGCAAGCGAACTTTACCCAGGTGGTACAAGACAAAAAGGGCAAAAAAATCCAGTCAGCTTCAGGCACCATGCAGTTCGTGCGCCCTGGAAAATTTCGCTGGGTGTATCAAAAACCCTATGAACAAATCATCGTCGGTGACGGGGCGAAATTCTGGATGTACGACGGTGACCTGAATCAGGTCACCGTTAGAAAACTGGATGCAGCACTGGGCAGCAGCCCTGCTGCATTACTCTCTGGCAACAATGAAATTGAACGTGCGTTTGTATTGCAAGACAGCGGCTCCCGCGATGGACTGGACTGGCTGGACGCCACCGCCAAAGCACCCGATACCGGCTTTGAAAAAATTTCCATGGCGTTTAATGCGCAGGGCGAATTGGTCATCATGGAACTGCGCGATGCCTTCGGTTTAAAAACCGAATTACGTTTCAGCAAGATGCAAATCAATCCGCATCTGCCTGCGCATCTGTTCAAATTCGTGCTGCCCAAAGGCGCGGATGTGCTGGGCGAATAATAAATAGCCGTGAGTGATTTGTTCGCACCCGCACAACCTGCTGCACCACTAGCCGAGAGGCTGCGCCCACAACACATTGACGAAGTCATCGGCCAATCTCATCTGCTGGGGCCGGGTCGCCCTTTGCGCATGGCGTTTACCTCCGGCAAACCACACTCGATGATTTTATGGGGGCCGCCGGGGGTGGGTAAGACCACACTCGCACGTTTGATGGCGTCTGCCTTTGTAGCAGAGTTTGTGGCGCTGTCGGCTGTATTATCTGGCGTAAAAGACATCCGCGATGCCATCGCACAGGCACAGCATGTGTTGCAGCAAAACGGCCGCCACACCATATTGTTTGTGGATGAGGTGCATCGTTTCAATAAATCGCAACAGGATGCGTTTTTGCCTTTTGTCGAACAAGGTCTGGTGACCTTCATCGGCGCCACCACCGAAAATCCTTCTTTCGAAGTCAATGGTGCGTTACTGTCGCGGGCACAGGTGTATGTGCTGCAATCGCTTTCCGGCGAAGAACTGGGACAACTATTTGATCGCGCGCAACAGCATGCACTGCAAGATTTAAGCTTCGATGCGGCAGCGCGTGAAAGGCTGATTGCCTATGCCGATGGCGACGCGCGCCGCCTGCTCAATGTACTGGAACAGTTGCAAGCAGCAGCACACACCGCAGGTATCCAGCTGATAGACGCAAGCTTTCTCGACAATACGCTGGCACAAAGTCTGCGCCGTTTCGACAAAGGCGGCGAAGCGTTCTACGACCAGATATCCGCGCTGCATAAATCGGTGCGCGGCTCCAATCCCGATGCAGCGTTGTATTGGCTGGTGCGCATGCTGGATGGCGGCGCAGACCCCAAGTATCTGGCGCGGCGCATCGTGCGCATGGCGTGGGAAGACATCGGTCTGGCTGACCCGCGCGCGATACAACTCACCCAGGATGCCGCGTTGACCTATGAACGGTTAGGCTCACCGGAGGGCGAACTGGCCCTGGCGCAGGCGGTGATCTACATGGCCGTGGCCGCCAAGTCGAATGCGGGCTATGTCGCGTATAATGCAGCCCGCGCCCTGGTCGCTCAAGATGGCTCGCGCCCAGTACCGCTGCATCTGCGCAACGCGCCCACCAAGCTGATGAAACAGCTCGATTACGGCAAGGATTATCGCTATGCGCACAATGAAGATGAAGGCTATGCGGCAGGCGAAAATTATTTCCCGGATGGCATGCCGGAAGTGAGTTTTTATCAGCCTACCGAGCGAGGGCTGGAAGCAAAGATTGCGGAAAAATTGGCACGGCTACGCGAGCTGGACGCAAAAGCGAAGAACACTTAGCCACAGAGAACACAGAGAGCACAGAGAAAAACCAGGGTTATTAATTAGTTTTGAGCGAAGCAACTGTTTCGCGGGAGCTAACGAATTTCTCTGTGAGCTCTGTGTTCTCTGTGGCAAATGTTTTGATTTAATACAAGGGCCACAGAGAAAACCGTGGCAGATCAACTGACAGAGAAAATTATTGCAGCAGCAATTGAAGTCCACAAAATTTTAGGGCCTGGATTGCTGGAAGCGGTTTACGAAGAGGCTTTATGCCCATGAATTTGGCCTTGTAAATTTGTCCTTTCAACGGCAAGTCGATGTTAATGTGATTTACAAAGAGCATGTGATACAAGGACAGCGACTTGATCTTCTGGTTGAAAATGAAGTAATTGTCGAAATCAAGTCGCTGCGCACATTGCCTGATGTTGCAACAGCACAGTTACTCTCATATCTGAAAGCAACACAGCTAAAAAGAGGGTTATTAATAAATTTTGGAGAGAAACAACTGATTAGCGGGATCAAGCGAATTTCTCTGTGATCTCTGTGTTCTCTGTGGCAAATGTTTTGGAATTTATTTGGAGTTTTTATGCTAGACCTGCAATTATTACGCACCGATTTGAGCAACGTCGCCGCACGTCTCGCGACACGCAACTATGTGCTCGATACTGCGCGCTTTGAACAACTCGAAGGCGAGCGCAAAACCGTGCAGACACGCACACAAGAGTTACAGGCCAAGCGCAATGCAAGCTCCAAATCAATAGGTCATGCCAAAGCAAAAGGTGAAGATGTTTCTGCAATCATGGCGGATGTGGCCAATCTGGGTGACGAACTCAAGCAACTGGAAGCACAGCTCGAACGCATCCAACAGGACATGCTGGCCTTCCTCTCAGTCATCCCCAACATCCCGCACGAAAGCGTTCCACAGGGGAAATCCGAAACCGACAACGTGGAAGTGCGCCGGGTCGGCACGCCTCCAAAATTTGATTTTGAAGTGAAAGACCACGTCAGCGTCGGCGAAGCGATGGGGCTGGATTTTGCTTCCGCCACCAAGATCAGCGGCTCGCGTTTCTCGTTGCTAAAAGGCCCGCTGGCACGCATGCACCGCGCCCTGGCGCAGTTCATGCTCGACACCCACACTGACCAACACGGCTACACCGAAACCTATGTGCCCTATCTGGTGAACGCAGAGTCGATGCGCGGCACCGGCCAG
This sequence comes from Gallionellaceae bacterium, assembly GCA_038925245.1. Taxonomy (GTDB): domain Bacteria; phylum Pseudomonadota; class Gammaproteobacteria; order Burkholderiales; family Gallionellaceae; genus 39-52-133. The sequence continues at coordinate 8,418 of JBCKTZ010000004.1, read as the reverse complement.
CTGCCAAAATTTGAAGAAGATTTGTTCAAGGTGCCGCGTCAAATGGGCGATGAAGGTGTGCAGAATTTTTATCTAATTCCTACCGCCGAAGTTCCCCTCACCAACATGGTGCGCGACAGCATTGTGCCGCTGGAACATCTGCCGTTGAAATATGTGGCACATACCCCCTGCTTCCGCAGCGAGGCTGGCTCTTACGGACGCGACACACGCGGCCTGATACGCCAGCACCAGTTTGAAAAAGTAGAGCTGGTGCAGATCGTGCAGCCAGAGCACTCCTATGACGCACTGGAAAGTTTGCTAGGCCATGCCGAGACGATTTTGCAAAAACTTGGTCTACCTTACCGCGTAGTAAAACTGTGCAGCGGTGATATGGGATTCTCTGCCGCGCTGACCTACGACATTGAAGTGTGGTTGCCAGCACAGAATACTTACCGCGAAATATCTTCCTGCTCCAATTTTGAATCCTTTCAGGCACGCCGCATGCAGGCACGCTTTCGCAATGCACAGGGCAAAACCGAGTTGCTACATACTCTGAATGGTTCCGCTCTGGCAGTGGGGCGCACGCTGGTGGCGATAATGGAGAATTATCAACAGCAAGACGGCAGCGTGCTTGTACCTGAAGTACTTTGGCCCTATATGGGCGGCATGAAAAAAATATCTCCCAATTAGTAAATTGTGAGTGGTGAGTTGTAAGTGGTAAGTGGAACATGTGTTTTTACTTACAACTTACAACTGACAACTCACCACATCTTACTCACCACGCATTCAACCGTATCTGGTAATCCGGCGGTAATAGTTGCTTGTATTCATCGCGTGAAAGGTGCTTCAGCATGTCGTGATACAGCCGCACGGTCTCCACAAAAATAACGGCTTCTCCGCCTCGTGCGTAACCATGTTTAAGTGTTTCTGCGACGATGGGATTGCTCAATTTCGGCATCACCTTCTGCACATCCACCCATAAATCTGCATTCAAACCATGGCGCTGTGCCAGTATACGTGCGTCTTCGAGGTGCCCCATCCCCTGGTTGTAAGCGGCCAGCGCAAGCCAGGTGCGGTCCGGTTCATCAATACGCAAAGGGAGCTGCTCTTTCAATAACTGCAGATAGCGTGCACCTCCCATAATGCTTTCACGTGCATCGAGACGGTTGCTTACTTTCATGCGGTCCGCGGTGTCTTCGGTCAGCATCATCATGCCGCGTACCTTGGTATAGGAGGTGGCAAGCGGGTTCCAGTGCGATTCACGGTAGGCCATTGCAGCTAGCAGCTGCCACTCGATCTCGGTCAAGGATGCGGCCTCTTTAAACAGGTGTCTGTAACGTGGCAATACTAAATTCGCTTTATTCAGAAATGCGGCGGCATCAAACGGCTCGATACGGCCACTGTGCCCATAGAATCGTGCGATCAAACGTTCCAGTGTGCCATCTTCCTCTATCCGCGCGAAAAATTTTTCCATCTGCGCATACAGCTCAGTACCCGCATTCGACGCAAAGGACCATGCCAATTGTGTAGGGCTTGCGATCTCGAACGTGGGTTCGATGCCGGGATAGAAATTTCGCATAAAGGCAATTTGCTCTTCATTGGCAACGGTACAGTCTATCTCTCCGCGCGATACGTCTCCCAGCAGATCTCCGGGCTTGGCTCTATCCACAGTTTTCCAGCTCAGGGCCGAATTATTCATGTGCGCGGCCCGTAAAGCAGCTTCTTGCGCAGATCCCGCAATAACGACGATCTGCCTGGCTATCAATTCTTCATGTTTTCTGGGTGGCTTGCCACTGCATACAACTACTTCACTAACGACCTGGTAGGGCACGCCAAATTTGAATTCGAGATCGATCTCGTTTGAACGCATACCGATAGCGGAAAAATGAGCCTGACGCTTGGCTAGCGTCTGCGAAACCTGATAAGGATAAAGTTCAAGCGGCTTGAGTTTCACGCCCAGATGGGCGGCAAATAACTGGGCCAGATGTAGATTGAACTGCTGATCTGGGCTCTCAGCAGGCGGCAAGATAACCACCAGTTCGCCCTGCCGCCAATCCGCCAACGGCTGGACCACACTAGCACTGAGCACAAGCGTAGCACCAAGCACGGTGAGGGTGGCAATTTTCAAAGGTAACAGGTTACGCATGGAAACATTCTGCCCGATTTTTGTGCTTTAAGGTAAAATGCGCGGCTCCGGAGAGGTGGCAGAGTGGTCGAATGTACCTGACTCGAAATCAGGCGTAGGTGCGAGCCTACCGTGGGTTCGAATCCCACCCTCTCCGCCAAATAGAAAAGGACATCCGCCGGGTGTCCTTTTCTATTTCACGTGAATGTTTTCTATTTTTATTGGCACCTGACTTTAATGCGCCACTTACCAATACTCAAGGAATCAATTCGCTTCGGAACCATCGCTTCTCTGGTGATGATGCCTTTCGGATTTTTATTCCAACATTTTGGTCAGCAGAACTTGAGCGCTTAACCGCTATTTCTTAAGCCAGCCGCAATGCCGTTGATGGTGATCTGCAGAGCGCGGCGCAATTTTTCGTCGCTTTCGCCGGCACGGGTGCGCTCCAACAACATGATCTGCAGGTGGTTTAACGGATCAATGTAAGGCAGGCGTGTGGTGAGACTGCGCGCCATGGTCGGGTTGTCGGCAAGCAGGGTAGTACTTTGGGTGATTACCATCAGCTTGGAGGTGGTGCGCGCCCATTCCGTTTCTATCATGCCGAAAATCTGATCGCGCACTTCTACGTCAGCCACTAGCTGCGCATACCGTGAAGCGATACCCATGTCTGTCTTGGACAGCACCATGTCCATATTGGAAAGCAGACCGCGGAAGAACGCCCAGTTCTTGTTCATCGCCTGCAATTGCTTGAGGCCGGCAGCGCCATGGCGCTCCAGATATTTTTCGACTGCGCTGCCGAAGCCATACCAGCCCGGCAGAATCACACGACTATTGCTCCAGCTGAATACCCACGGAATTGCGCGCAGATCTTCGATACTGTTGCTTGCCTTGCGCGCGGAAGGTCGACTGCCGATGTTGAGCTCCGCGATCTCGCGTATCGGTGTGGCGGCAAAAAAATAGTCGGTGAAGCCAGGGGTTTCAAACACCAGCTTGCGGTATGCGGCAATTGCATCGAGGCTCAGTTCCTCCATGATGCAGTGGTATTCCGGCATTGTGCTGTCGTCGCCGTGGTGGTGCAACAGGGTGGCTTCCATGGTGGCGGCAATCAGTGTTTCCAGATTGCGGCGGCCAATTTCCGGATTGGAATACTTGCTGGAGATCACTTCACCCTGTTCGGTAATGCGTATCTGTCCATTTACACTGCCCGGTGGCTGTGCATGAATCGCTTCATAGCTGGGGCCACCGCCCCGGCCCACGCTGCCGCCGCGACCGTGAAACAGGCGCAACTCGATGCCGTGTTTTTCGAATACTTTCACCAGCTCGATTTCGGCTTTATACAGCTCCCAGTTGGCGGTCAGATAACCACCATCCTTGTTGCTGTCGGAATAGCCCAGCATCACTTCCTGTGTGTTGCCACGGCTTTGCAATAACTCGCGATAGAACGGTATGGAGAACAATTCATCCATGATTTTACTGCTGTCGCGCAGGTCATCGATGGTTTCAAACAGCGGGATAATATTGATGTGCAGCGCGGGCGCAGCATCTTTATCAACAGCCAGCAATCCGCTCTGCTGCACCATCAGCGCCACCTCCAGCATATCGCTGACGTCTTTAGTCATCGATATGATGTAGTTGGGCAATGCCGCACGGCCATACGACAGATGGATATCGGCGGCGGCCTGCATAATGCGCAGCTCGCCTTGCACCGTATCGCTGAACTTGCCCAGCTCGCCGGCGAGTTGTTTGCCCTGCTTCAGCACGTCAAGCAGCGCAGTTCTGCGCGGGATTTCGTCGAGTTGCATATAGTTATTGATGCCTGCAACCGCCATCAGTTCGCTCACCACCTGCTCATGCACTCCGCTGTGCTGGCGCATATCCAGCGGCGCCAGATGAAAGCCGAAAACCTCCGCAGCACGGCGCAGATTAGCGATGCGACCGCGTGCCAGATACACCGCGTGATGATGATTGAGAGATTCGATCATCATATCGAGATCGGCGATAAACGCCTGCGGATCGGGATAAGGCACTGCGTTTGAATCCACCTGGCGCAGGTGTTCGACGCGATGTGACAGTTTTTCTGCGGTAGCAACCAGGCGCGAATAAACTGCCATCAACGCGCGGCGATACGGTTCATCATCGCGCGAAGGCGCTTTATCCGGCGAGCGCGACGCAAATTCCTTGAGTGCATCGGTCACCTCAACCACACGCGAGGAAAGACTCAGGCGCACGCCCAGCAAATTGGTTTCCGCCAGATAAAATTCCAGCGCCACGGCAGAATGACGTTTGGCTGCATCGCTCATCACCTCGGCGGTGACAAAGGGGTTGCCGTCGCGGTCGCCGCCGATCCAGCTGCCCACCCTCAACAAGGGAGCGACCGTAAAGGATTTCCCGTATTGTTTTTCCAGTTGCTTTTCTAGATTGGCATAGAGCTGGGGAATTTCCGTGAGGAAGGTATGCCTGTAGAAGGTCAAACCGTTTTTGATTTCATCCTGCACCGTCAGTTTGGAAAAGCGCAACATGCGCGTATCCCAAAGAATCAACACAAAGCGACGCAGCGCCTCATCGTTGTCCGACAGCTCTTCCGGTGTCATATCTATGCGGTCACGATCGGACAACAGGTTGGAAATGATCATCTGGCAATCCAGTATGCTCTTGCGCTGCACCTCGGTAGGATGTGCGGTAAGCACAGGGGAAACGACGGCCTTGTCAAAAAATGCCTGCAATACCTGCGGACTGATTTTTTTCTCCAGCAGTCGCTGCAACGCAAGCTGGATGCTGCCTTCCTGCGGTTTTGAGCCGCTTTTTAAATGCGCACGGCGGCGGCGATTGTGGTGTAGGTCTTCTGCAATATTCGACAGCTGGGAAAAATAACTGAACCCCCTCACCACCGACAAGGTGTCGTGCGGTGTCAGATGCTCCAGCAAGTGTTCCAGTTCGATCCGGTCCGTATGTTGCTGCGTCTTGCGAAACAGCACGGAGGCACGCCGCACATTTTCCACCAATGCATAGGCAGCTTCGCCTTCCTGTTCGCGCAAGGTGTCGCCGAGTATGCGACCGAGCAGGCGGATATCTTCGCGCAATGGAAGGTCTTTACTCGAAATATTGGCAGAGGTGGGTAACAAGTTCATTTCGTTTTCTTCATAATGCGCGGGCTTAACCCGCAGGCAGGCTCATGTTAGAATGTGCCGCAAATAAATACATAAAAAGAGGATCTCCCCGAACTTTCATATTCCGACGCCAATTGCGCTGCCTGATGATTTTTTGCGCCTACATGGACAAATCCATGCCGCGCTTAAAATTTATTTAGCGCCCAGTCTTGCTTGGAACCATGATTGTTAGAGTCGCCACTCCAATGACACAGGAAAATCGAATGAATCACACATCTCAGACGCAAGCCGCTCCCGCTAAACTGGTTATCGCATCGCGCGAAAGCGCTTTGGCAATGTGGCAGGCAGAACACATCCGTGATCAACTTTTGGCATTATACCCAAAAACTGCGGTGAGCATCCTCGGCATGACCACGCAGGGGGACCAGATACTCGATGTCAGCCTGTCCAAGATCGGCGGCAAAGGCTTATTCGTTAAAGAGCTGGAAACCGCACTGGAAGAAGGGCGCGCGGATATCGCAGTACATTCACTGAAAGATGTGCCCATGCATATGCCGCTGGAGTTTATGTTGTGCTGCATCGGCAAGCGCGAAGATCCGCGCGACGCCTTTGTGTCCAACCTGCACGCCAACCTTGAAGCACTTCCGCCGGGCAGTATCGTTGGTACCTCCAGCCTGCGTCGCGAAAGCCAGCTGCGCGCCCGCTTCCCTCATCTAAAAATCGAGCCTTTGCGCGGCAATGTGCAGACACGTTTGCGCAAACTTGACGAAGGCCAATATGCCGCCATTATCCTGGCTGCAGCTGGGCTTAAACGCCTGGGCTTGGGTGAACGCATTCGTGCTGTAATCAGCCCGGAACATAGTTTGCCCGCAGTAGGTCAAGGCGCATTGGGGATTGAATGCCGTACCGACCGACCCGATTTGGAAGTATTACTGCGCCCACTGCATGACGCTGAAACAGCAGCATGCGTACTGGCAGAACGTGCGATGAGCCGCGCACTCGCGGGCAGTTGCCAGGTTCCATTGGGCGGTTTTGCCGAGGTGAAGGCAGGGAAATTGCATATGCGCGGATTTGTTGCCAGCCCGGACGGCAAGCGCCTGATACGTGCCGAACAGACGGGTGATTTTGATGCGCCCGAAGCATTGGGCAATGCGGTGGCTGCAGCCCTGCGCGCGCAGGGCGCAGACGAGATTTTGGCAGCGTTGAATGGCTGAAAATCTACCCTTGGCGGGTTTACATATTGCGGTAACCCGTCCCCGCGAGCAGGCTGCACAGTTGGCACACACTATTGAGAAACTTGGTGCTACTTGCATACAATTTCCCTTGCTGAAAATTGCGCCACTGGCAGATACGCAAGGCATGCACGCCGTGGCGGCTCGTCTGCATGAATTTCAGCTGGCAATTTTTATCAGCCCCAATGCCGTGCGTTATGGCATGGAAGCCATCCTCAGCAGAGGTGGCTTGCCTGCCTCGCTACAAGTAGCCACGGTGGGATTGAGCAGTGCTAAAGTTCTGCATGATTTCGGCGTAAACAACGTGATCGCACCACAGCTTAAATTTGACAGTGAATCGCTACTGGCATTAGCTGAGTTGCAAAATGTACGGGGTTTGCGTGTGGCGATTTTTCGCGGTGACAGTGGCCGTGAATTACTGGGTGACACATTAACATCGCGTGGTGCATATGTTGAATATGTGACTTGCTATCATCGCGTTAATCCGCAACATGATGCCAACAAGCTGCTGAAGGCAAAGCTGGATGCGCTGTGTGTGAGCAGCAGTGAGGCAATGAATAATCTTTGGACGCTACTGGAACCGGCAGGAAAACAACAGCTCTCAATCGTACCGTTATTTGTTTCTCACGAGCGTATCGCAGCTGCTGCGCACAAGCTGGGCTGGGAAAAAATAGTCATCGTGGCCGGTGGCGACGATGGCTTGCTGTCGGGATTGGTCACATGGGCAGCACATAGGACAGCCCTACAGAAAAGGTAAACAACAATGAACGACACCAACATTAAAAATGATCCGGATATCACTCCCACTCCGCCCTTGCCTCCACCCGTACACAAAAATCCGCTATCCAGAGCCATTGCACACCTCAACCTTACCCAGCTCACTCTGGCTGTGCTGGTTGTCATATTTTTGTGGCAATGGCTAGACAGCAAGCAGCAACTGCAACAGATTCAGCAAACGCTTGCTCAACGCCTGGCTGATATCGATGGCAGCAGCAAAGCCAACCAGACGCTCACCCTGCAAAGCCAGGAATTGGTGCGTGAGCTGGGCGGCAAACTCAGTTTGCTGGAAAGCAAATATGCCGAAACCCAAAGCCAGCGCACTGCGCTTGAAAGCCTTTACCAGGACCTCTCCCGTAGCCGCGACCAGATGGTTCTGGCCGAGGTTGAGCAGCTACTGTTAATCGCGGGGCAACAGCTGCAGTTAGCCGGCAATGTAAAGGCTGCATTGATTGCCATGCAACAGGCAGACAGCAGGTTACAGCGGCTTGATCGACCCGCACTGAGTACTTTGCGCCACGCCATTAGTAGCGACATGGACAGGCTGCGCGCGTTGCCTGATGTCGATGTATCCGCCATCAATGCGCGCCTGGACAATCTCATTTCCAGCGTCAATCGCTTGCCGCTGGTACAGGACATTCGCACCAGCCGTAATGATATGACTCCGGTTGCCCCACCTGCCGACAGCAGGTGGGGCAACCTCCTGCGTGAAATCTGGCAGGACGCAAAAAAACTAGTGCGTATCGAAAATACACATAAAAACGAGCTGCCATTATTGTCCCCGACGCAAACACTATTCTTACGTGAAAATCTAAAACTGCGCTTGCTTTCTGCACGTCTTGCACTGTTATCCCGTGACGAGGTAAGCTTCAAGCACGATATCAAAACCGCGCAAGATTGGGTCAAGCTCTATTTTGATGTTAAAACCGACGAAGGCGCGCAGGCAGTAACGACCCTGCAGAAAATGAATGCCTCCAGCATTAAAATTGACATGCCGGATGTCAGCACCAGTCTGGCAACAGTGCGCCACTACCGAGCTTCTCGTGAAAAGGACACGCGATGAAATTTTTGTTTTGGCTCCTGTCTCTGTTTGCCGCGGCGGTTGCACTGGCACTCACCGCAAAAAATCCGGGCTATGTGTTATTGGTCTATCCGCCCTACCGCATCGAGTTGTCACTCACCCTGTTTATTCTTGGTT
>JBCKTZ010000003.1:0-59290 GCA_038925245.1 Gallionellaceae bacterium | reverse complement strand
TTTAAATCAATGAGTTGGGTGTTAAGTACGATAGGCTGCTAGTGTCGCGTCAATCATCAAATGACGGATAGATTTGCTTGAGCATTGGTAGGGTGGATAAGGTCGCAGGCCGCATCCACCGTACAAAAAACCGACACATGTAAATACAACATTTCATGCATGACGCGACACTAGCGCTTAAAGACGGCGGCACCCTGTATGTAGGACGAGCCAGTATTGACTTCGTAGGTTAAGCCAGCATGACTGGCCTGCGTCCCGTAGAAAGCCACCACGCCGGCGCCAGCGCAACTGGCGACGCACACAGGCACGTCTCCTTGCGTACGTATCATGGAGGTGCTCACCCGGGTAAATGCGATACTATCCGAAGCTGAGCTACCGCTGAAGCTCATCTCAAAATTTCCAGAACCATTGCTCTGATTCAGATACATATTCATCAGCCCCGAGACTTGCACGTTTGCCGTGCCGAAGTTGGCGTTCAGATTGCCGCCATAGACCCGCCAGCCAGCCAGCGCACCCGCGGTTGCTTCAGTAGGGCGGGTCGCACCAATGAGGTTAAAAGAAAAGCTCTTATTCTGAATTTCGGCAGGCACTGCATACAGCCGCGTACCCGCTACCCAGTGAAAACCCTGCGCATCGGTGAGGGTGACAGTGCCATAATTTCCGATGAGCGCTGTACCACCCGCCCAACGCCCCCAGGCAACCACGCCACCATCAGAGCCGCCCTCTGCCGTGTAGGCATTATTGATAGCATAAGCTGGGGAGGTTCCGTTTATAGCCACCGTTTGCAACTTGTAGCCGTCATACTGGGTCAGGACCAGCGTTCTTGTGTCGTTGCCGTCTTCCGGCAGCAGGTTGCCAACGCGCCGTTGCCTATCCGCCGGATTGAATTCGGCGCTCTGAAACGACACGAAGGTGATGTTGGGCTCAGCTGCAAGCAACGGTTTAACGTCTCCCAGACCCACCAGATCAAAGAACTTGCCTGGTGGGGCAAGTATATTCGTGGGGAGCGCCAGTGCGACGCCCTTCGTATTTGCTGGCGATACAGCTTGCGTCACAGTTTGCGTAACCGCTTCTGTTGGTGCTTTATCAGCAGTCTGCGACGATTGCGAGGTTGTCACAGCCACTGGAGCAGGAGCAGCCGCTTTTTTCTCAGCCGATTTACTCTGCCCTGCCAAGCTGTCCTTGAGCATGGCAGGTGGTTTGACCAAACGTATCGGCATGGTTTTCGCATCAGCTACATACAGGAATTGGTTGACACCAAGTTCGACTGCCGTACCCGCTTCGTTGCTGACGGCGATTCGACCTTCAAACACACCCGTATAAAGCCCGCCCTTGACACCAGGGCTACTGGCTTGGCACGCCGCATCACACAAAACAACATTGAACCCGGTGCCCCGTACACCGATGGTGGCCACCACGGCGTCTATCTTCAGATTGTCGTGGTTGGAACGGCCAATGACACCCGTGACGGCACGCATTCCCCCTTTGAGCAAACTCAAAGAGGCGCTCTCTGAGCCGTCATTCTTGCCATTATAGCTAAAGGCATTGACCTTGAATTCACTGTTGGGGCGCAAGGCAATGATGGCGCCATCATTGAATTTTAATTGCGCATTGCTGCTTGCCCCGGTACGCACCATGTCGCCGACCAGAACTGGTGTGCCGCGCGGCGCCGAGATTTCCTTACCCTCACGCACGGTACTGACCGTGCCTATTGACATGATCAGGCTGCCAGCCGTTTGCGTCTGCTGTGCTCCAGCTTGAGTGGCAAAACCGATCAGCAGCGCCAACGCTCCTGTTAAACAGTACAAGCGACGCAGATTTTGAAGAAATGTATTCATCACAAATAATCCATTAGATTCGTCATTCCCGCGAAGGCGGGAATCCAGCAGTAGAATATTCCGCGAAGCGGAGAGAGTGTGTTGTTGGGGCTTCAGCCCCTTACAACCACAGCGTACCCCTTGCGGGTACAAAACGGTCATGTTGTCCCGCCTTCGCGGGAATGACGGAGTTTTTTGCTAACCCATCCTATCTTGAACCGAACTGAAGCTATGCACTCTTAATTCTGAACCACTCTGAAGAAATAGCAACCATAAAGTTAGGACTGTGTCGAAAGTTATACAAAAGTCTATTTCCACTCGTATCGCATCTTCAACATAAAGAGTCTGTTGTTGTAACTATAGAGTTCGAGGTTGGACTGGTTCTTGGATACCGATAAGTCAGCTCGCGCAACCCAGCCCGGTGTCAATTGATGCTGCAAGCCAACGTCAAGCATTAGCAACCCGTCGCGGCGAAGTTCCTGCATCAGTGGATCAACGTCTTTGTAGTTGCTCCAGGTATAGCCTGCCCCAGCTGACCCGATCCACCGCCCACCAGGGTGAAAGGATATCCCGGACCGCACGCCAAAGATAGTGCGTTGGAAGTCACCTCTGCCTCGAATATTCTGTTCTTCCGCCAGGGTGACATCAAGATCCAGAGCAACCCGCCAGGGCGTGCCAAGGAAGCGATTCATGCCGGCAGAGATCGACAGCAGATCGGCATCCCGCGCCACGTTGTTTTCTCCATGGCGCAACTGGGAATAGCCAAAAGAAGTACGGATCTGAGTTTCTTTGCTCAAGGGTCGATTCCAGTCCAGCACCAGCCCAGTTGTGTCCCGAAAACGCGTATTGTTGAGCATCACGCGGCTGAAATAACCAGAAGTTTTGAGATTGCTACCCTTCAAGTCAAAGTCCAGTCCGCCAAGGGCGGTCAAGCTGCCCTGGTCAAACGTGTCGCGCTGAGCATGTCCCCGGTAGTTGGCCTCCACGCCCACTGAGTATTTTGTATCCACCGCAAACGGCCCCTGAATCTGGGTTCCCACAGACAACTGCGTCAAGGCCGACGGGCTCGGCTTGGAACTAGCGCCTAGCGTGATCGGGCCGATGGATGGAATATTAATGGTGGAAGCCGAGGTGGCCGAATTGACGTTGCTGTTGTGGCCCACTGCGTATTCAAAAAACGTGCGCCGCACGGTCCGAAACTGAACATCCGCTTCCCGAATAGCGCTCAGATACCGGTTAACCGAGCCACGCACCGCAGCAGGCAGTTCCCTGCCCAGCATGAATTGAAACTCCTCCCGGGCACGTTCGTAGTCTTTGATCACGAAGTAGCCACGGGCCAGTTCCAGCCGGACCAGGTCATTGCCGGGGTTGTCGAGCAAGGCCCGCTCCAGCGCCAATACCCCCAGCGATGCGCGCCCGCTGTCGATGGCCGCCACACCAAAAAAATAATCGTATTGCGGGTCCCCGGCCAAACGATCATTGCGCATGCCAAGGTCAAAAGCCTCGACAAAGCGCCCCTGTTCGATCAACGCTTTAATGTCCCCCGGAACATCTGCCCAAGCATTGGTGCATAGGACAGCTAGCAGCAGAAGACAGAACTTGCTTGTTACGGCTGAAAATTTGTGTTCTCTCATTATTTTGTCGTGAAGGTAAAGGCGCCATCCCAATCCGGAGCCGGTGGGTTGCCGCGCAAAACAGCAATGCGCTCAAGGTACAGTGGGTAGAGTTTTTCGCCCTTCTCAGGTACTGTGGCCAATAAATCTTGCAGTATCGCCTCGGCTTCGTCCCAACGTTGGGCCCGGTAATGTACCACAGCCGAGTCAAAGCGTTGGGCCGCCAACAACGTAGCCTCATCAACATCGCCGGCAAAGCCCAGGGGTTCATGAATGGACACCGCAATGTTCTTACCCTTGACGCGCACCTTGTCAATCTCGCGGCAGATCAGGTCGGGGACTGTGGCCCGGGTCTGATCACCCACAATGACTTGCACGCCATATTCCTTGGTAATACCCTCGAGTCGCGAGGCCAGGTTGACCGCGTCGCCCATGACGGTGTAGGCCACGCGGACTGACGAACCCATGTTGCCCACGCTCACGCGTCCAGTATTGAGACCGATGCCGATCTTGATCTCGGGCCAGTTTTTGGCACGGAATTCTTCTTTGAGCTGCGCCAGAACTTCGACCATCTGGAGCGCTGCGCGCGTAGCGTGACGAGCATGCTCATGGTCAGGCACGGGTGCCCCCCAGAATGCCATGATGCAGTCACCCATGTATTTGTCGATGGTGCCGCGATTCTTGTAGATGATCATGGAGAACGCCGTCAGGAAGGCGTTCATGAACTGGGTCAGCTGGCGTGGATCGAGACTTTCGGAAATGGTGGTGAAGCCGCGAACGTCAGAAAACAGAATGGTCAATTCTCGGCTCTCGCCTTCCATCGAGAAGTTCTCAGGGTTCTGTGCCATCTCATCTACCAGCTCTGGCGGGACATACTGCCCAAATCGGCCAGCAATCTGGCGCTTGCTACGTGCCTCGAAGAAGAAACCCCACGCCATATTGAAGACGTACAGCAAAATCGTCAGAACAATCACTGTGGCCAGCGGCAGCACCAGCCCGGCAGACCAGGCCCACATATTGAGCGATAGCGTGGCCACACCCACCGTCAACGCCAGCAGTGATGACCAAAGTGGCCCCAGAAGAGGCAAGGCCAAAGCCAGCACAAAGCCGGACAACACCACCCATACAACCTCTGCTCCACGCACAAAGGGCGGTCTTTGCTTGATATTCCCATCGAGAATGCCCGCCAGCAAATTGGCATGAATCTCAACCCCCGGGTAAGCGCCAGCCACCGGCGTGGCGCGCAAGTCCAACAACCCTGGCGCAGAAGTGCCCACTAGTACAATCTTTCCATCCAGGGCTTCCTTGGGCAACTTGCCGCGGATGATATCGGAAGCCGAAAGATATTCAAAACTAAAAGCCGGTCCGCGATACGGTACCAGCGCGGCCATCTGATCGTCCACCGGGATTTGCATCGAGCCAACTGCCAGCGCCTCCAGTGCACCAAAGGTCTTCAAGTCACTTCCTTCACCCAGCAAAGCCTGCAGTGGTTCATTGCCAGTGAGTTGACGCGCCATAGCCAAGCTCAAAGACTCATAGTAACCGCCGTCAAACTCAGCCAGCATGGGCACCCGGCGCAAGATTCCGTCAGGATCTGGCAGCGAGTTAAAGTGCCCAGAACCGGCAGCCGACTCCATTAGCAGGGCCAAGTTGGCTGTGTAGCCGCCCCAGCGGGTGACATCGGAAATCTCCAGCGGAAGGGTCTTGGTATCAAACAAGGGTTTGGGCAGCGCGCCTTTGCGTGGCATTTCCTTGCCACCACGTAAGAAGGTATAGCCCAAGACCACCGGCCGATTGGCAATGGACCGTGCCATGGCCTGATCATAGTCAAGCGTGGGGCGAACCTCGCGCAGGGCCTGATGAAACTCGGTGATTGCTTTCAGTTTGGTCTGAGCCAACATGTCGAGAACACGCACGCCGGAAGACTCGTCACGCTCGGCGAACACCACGTCGAAGCCGACCCCTGCAACCTGGTAGTGATCAAACAACTGGTCAAGCAGCAAGGCCACGCGATCACGCGACCAAGGCCAGCGCCCCTCTCCGCCGGCCTCTTTCTCACGCAAGCTGTTTTCATCGATGTCCACAATGACAATACGCGGATCGATGCCTCTTGGCATGGTAAATACCAGACGCGCGTCGTATAGCAGCGCTTCCAGCCGATCAAGCGGAGGAAGCCGAACTGCCCCTGCCGCATGGAGTAAAGCGACGACAACCAGAACAACGCCCAGAATAATGCGCAAGGCACTCTTTCTGAGTAGGTTCCATCCACGTTGAATAAAAGTAGGCATGATGCGCGATTCTAAGGTATTTCAGCGACTTATCCTAGGTGTAGTGTGAGCTTCACTAATAAAATAAACTCATCCCATCCGTGTGCCCCTTCGCTACGCTCTCCCCCTTGCACCCGCAAGGAGTAGGTCGAGTTTGTAAAGCCGCTGAAGCGGCAACAACCTCGCTCAAGGGGAAGGAATGCTCTGTTTGATCGCCGGATTTAGGTTGATTGGACTGGATTCCCGCCTTCGCGGAAATGACAAGTGGGGTAAGCAGGCAATCCGTTAAGCGGATGCTCGCAAAATATGAGTTTTTAGAGGTGCCCTTATGTATCAAATGGTTGCGGAGAGTTTATGTGCTTGCCCGTATGCGGCAAGGTCCGCGCTACAACCCAGACGCTGACTTCGGTTGCCCCGGCATTCAACAATGCCAGCGCCAGTTCATTGAGGGTAGAGCCCGTAGTCATCACATCATCCACGACTGCAACATGTTTTCCAGCCACCCCAGCCGAGCAGTTAAACGCTAGGCGCACGTTTTTATTTCGTTCCTGCCACGGCAAGGTCGATTGCGAGGGGGTGTTGCGTGTTCGCTGGCAGGCAAAGGGTAATAAGGGGAGGTCAAGCCGCCGGGAGATGTGGCGTGCCAGTTGCAATGATTGATTAAAGCCGCGATCTTGTAAGCGGGCGGGATGTAACGGCATCGCAACCACGCAATCGGGCCGTATCACCACGCGTTGCGCTAGTTTTTCTCCCAGCAATTTTGCCAGATGAAATTTTTCCTTGTACTTTAAAGCCAGCACCAGTTTGTCGAGCGGAAAAGCATAGGCGTATAGCGCCAAGGTACGTTTGAAATGGGGAGGTTGTTGCAGGCATAGTCCGCATATTGCGCCATCAAGGGTGGGCAATGCACACACTGGGCAATGTGTCTGGTTCAGGCAGGGCAGGGCCGCATCACAGGTGTAGCACCAGACATCGTGACTGGGAGCACCACACAATATGCAGGGCTGTTTTGGCAATAATTGCTGTATTTTTGTACAGATGTCAAAAAACAAGTGCTTTAAAATTGACAAGTTTCCTCCTTAACCTGAAAATGCTATCTACTTTTGCCTTCATGAAGCGGTTCTACCCCTATGCAAACTCAAACAATCAAACTGTATCGTCCCGCACAAAGCGCCACTATCAATTCCACTGGCACTGCCACTGGCACTTCCAACACCCAGAACGAGCGCTGGAGTGTGGCTGAAATTGAAGCCTTATTCAAGCTGCCATTCAATGACCTGATGTATCGCGCACAACAGGTGCATAGGGAAAACTTTGATCCTAATGCGGTTCAGCTTTCCACTTTGCTGTCGATTAAAACTGGCGGCTGCTCTGAGGACTGTGGCTATTGCCCGCAGTCTGCGTTTCATTCGACTGGGGTGGAAAACAGGAAGATGCTGGAAGTTGCTGAAGTCGTTAAAGCTGCCCAGGCAGCCAAAGATAGCGGTGCAGGACGTTTCTGCATGGGTGCCGCCTGGCGTGAGCCGAGTGATGAAGATATGCTCAGCGTAGTGGAAATGGTGAAAGCCGTGCGCGGCCTCGGTATGGAAACCTGCGCCACGCTGGGCATGTTGAAGGATGAGCATGTGGCGCAATTACGCGAGGCCGGACTCGATTACTACAACCACAATCTGGATACGTCCCCCGAATTTTATGGCGACATTATTTCTACCCGTGATTACCAGGACAGGCTGGACACACTGGCGCGCGTGCGTAAAGCCGGTATGCTTGTATGCAGTGGCGGCATCGTCGGCATGGGCGAAAATATCACGCACCGCGCTGGGCTAATTGCGCAACTGGCCAACCTGAATCCGTATCCCGAGAGCGTACCTATCAATAATCTGGTCAAGGTGGAAGGCACTCCGCTGCAGGATCAAGAGGATATCGATCCACTAGATTTTGTGCGCATGATCGCAGTTGCGCGCATCACCATGCCGAAAGCGCGAGTTCGTTTATCCGCAGGGCGTCAAGAACTTGGCGAAGTGGTGCAGGCGATGTGCTTCCTTGCCGGTGCCAACTCCATGTTCTACGGCGACCAGTTGCTTACAACAGGCAATCCCGAAGCGGCAAGAGATCGTGCCATGCTGGACAAGCTCGGCATGTATCCATTTACTGAAACCCATTAGCCACAGAGATCACAGAGCACACAGAGAGAGTCAAAAGCAAAACCAGGTTTTCTCTGTGTTCTCTGTGGCAGATGTTTTATGCCTTTTTCATACTTAACCAAAGAACTTGAAACCCGCGCAGATCAGGGTTTGCTGCGCCGTCGCCGCGTACTGGGAAGTGCGCAGGGCGTGCATATCAGCGTGGATGGTAAGCCCTATCTGTCGTTTTGCAGCAATGACTATCTGGGCCTGGCCAATCATCCGCAAGTGATTGCTGCGCTGCAACAGGGTGCGCAGCAATATGGAGTGGGCTCGGGTGCGTCGCATTTAGTCAGCGGACACTTCGAAGCGCATCACAAGCTGGAGCAAGCACTCGCTGAGTTTGTCGGCAAGCCCGCAGCGCTGTCGTTCTCTACCGGCTATATGGCTAACCTGGGTGTAGTGCAGGCGCTGGCGGGGCGCGGCGATACAGTATTTGCCGACAAGTTGAATCACGCATCCCTCAATGATGCGATGTTGCTGTCGCGTGCAAGGGTGCAGCGCTATCGTCACAACGATATGTCACAACTGGCGCAACAACTGGCGCAAACGCAAAGTGGGCGCAAACTCATCATCACCGATGCGGTATTCAGCATGGATGGCGATATCGCCCCTGTGCCTGAATTACTGGCTTTGTGCGAGCAGCATGATGCGTGGTTGCTGCTGGATGATGCCCATGGTTTCGGTGTGCTGGGTGAGCAGGGACGTGGCGTGATGTCGCACTTTAAATCTCCCCGCATCATCTACATGGCTACCCTGGGCAAAGCCGCTGGCGTAAGCGGCGCATTTGTCGCAGCCGAGCAGGTGGTGATCGATACACTTCTGCAAAGTGCGCGCAGTTATATTTACACCACTGCCAGCCCGCCTGCTTTGTCCATCGCGTTGCTGGCGAGCCTGAAGTTGATCCGTGAAGGAGACTGGCGCCGTGAGCAACTGCAAAAGTTGATTGCGCAATTGCGCGCAGGGCTAAGTGATCTGCCGTGGACACTGATGGATTCATCCACACCTATACAGCCGTTGGTGATTGGCAGTAATGAAGCCGCATTGGCCTTGAGCGATGGTCTGCGCGCTCGTGGCATCTGGGTGCCGGCGATACGCCCGCCCACCGTGCCGCAGGGCACGGCACGGCTGCGCATCTCCCTGTCGGCAGCGCATAGCGAAAATGATGTGTCACAACTGATAGGTGCGTTGCATGAACTTGCACGTTGAGACGCTGGGTAGTGGCGCTCCGCTGCTGCTAATACACGGCTGGGGCATGCATGGCGGCATGTGGGGTCAGGTTGCAAAAAAACTGTCTGAATCTTACACAGTGCATAGCGTTGATTTGCCTGGACACGGCCATAGCAATCTAGCCACTCGAAACGGGGCAAACAAGCTCGATGAAATCGTGTTGCATTTATCCAGTCAATTCTCCGCGCCGCTCACCCTATGCGGTTGGTCACTGGGCGGACAGATTGCCTTGCGCTGGGCGCAGTTGCATCCGGCACAGATACAGAAATTGATACTGGTCGCCACCACCCCTTGCTTTGTGCAGAAAGAAGATTGGGCCTGCGCGATGGCAGCGGATACCTTGCAAGAATTCGCAGCCTCGTTGTTGCAAAATCACGCACTGACCCTGCGCAGATTCCTGGCTTTGCAAGTGCGCGGCAGCGAGCAGGAACGCGAGTTGCTGGTAGAGCTGCGTACATTATTGTTCAGCCACGGTGAGCCTGATATTTCTGCTTTGCAGGATGGCCTGGGAATATTGCGCGACAGCGACCAGCGTGCTGCGCTTGCTCAAATTGATCAAGCGACACTGTTGCTGGCAGGAGAGCGCGATACGCTGACACCTCTGGCTGCGATGCAATACATGTTGGAATTGATGCCGAATGCACGACTGGAAACGATCAAGGGCGCTGCTCATGCGCCGTTTTTGTCGCACCACGACGTGTTTGTGTCCAAGGTAAAAGATTTTATGCAAGGCAAAGACAAATAGCCACAGAGATCACAGAGAGGTAATTCGCTGATTTTGTTTTTCTCTGTGACCTCTGTGTTCTCTGTGGCAAATAAAGGTTTTACTGATGAATGAATTTGAAATAGATAAAAAAGAAGTACGTCGTGCGTTTAGCAAAGCCGCGCCGCAATACGACGCAGCAGCGGTTATGCAGCGTGAGGTGTGTACACGCATGCTGGAGCGCCTGGATTACATGAAACTGAAACCGGCGACTGTACTGGATGTGGGCAGCGGTACTGGCTGGGGCACGCGCCAATTGCGCGAGCGTTATCCGGCGGCACAGATCGTGGCACTGGATATTGCGATGGGTATGTTGCAGACTGCACGGGGCAGCTCAAGCTGGTGGAGAAAACTATTTTCCGGCAATGCCAGGAATTATGTATGTGCCGATATGGAAGCACTGCCGGTGAAAGCGCAAAGCATGGACATGGTGTGGGCCAACCTCGCGCTGCAATGGTGTAATGATCTGCCCGCGACGCTTGCAGGGTTGCAGCGGGTGTTGAAAGTGGAGGGGTTGTTGATGTTCTCGACCTTCGGTCCGGATACGCTGAAAGAATTGCGTGTCGCGTTTGACGGCGTGGACGGCTATAACCATCTGAATCGTTTCGCCGACATGCACGATGTCGGCGATATGCTGGTGGCGGGAGGCTTTGCCGATCCGGTGATGGATATGGAATACATCACGCTCACCTATAACGACGTGAAAGCCGTGATGCAGGACCTGCGCAGCATCGGTGCACATAACGCCACTGCAGGCAGGGCTACGGGCATGATGGGTAAAAATGCGTGGGGTCGGGTGTTGCAGAATTACGAAGGTCTACGCCGCGACGGCAAATTGCCCGCCACTTTTGAAGTGATTTATGGCCACGCGTGGAAGCCGCAAGCTAAAAAAATTGCAGACGGGCGAGCGATCATCAAAACTTCATTCAAACTTTGAACCCAGATAGTTCATTAGGCCCCAAACCGTCATTCCCGCGCAGGCGGAAATCCAGTTGATAGAAAAGCCCCCCGCGAAGCGGGACAATATGCTTGCTTTGTACCCGCAAGGGGTAGGCTGTGGTTGTAAGGGGCTGAAGCCCCAACAACACACTCTCCCCGCTACGCGGAATGTTTTATTGCTGGATTCCCGCCTGCGCGGGAATGACGAGGCGTGGGATAATCTGGGTTGAATGTGTTGTTGTGCAGGGCGGTTAAAACTTACACTCGCCTAAACACCAAATCCCAAACCCCATGTCCCAGCTTCAGGCCACGATTTTCAAATTTGGTAAGCGGGCGATAAGCGGGTTTTTCGGCGTAAGCGGTGGCGGTATTTTTGAGTAAAGGTTCCGCGCGCAATACGGTCAACACCTGCTCTGCATAGTCCTGCCAGTCGGTCGCCACATGTATATATCCACCCGGTTTGATTTTTTGCACCAGTTGCGCGATGAAGGGTGTCTGGATCAAGCGGCGTTTGTTGTGGCGCGCTTTGTGCCATGGGTCGGGAAAAAATATATGTATGCCGTCGAGCACGTTGTCACACAGCATATCTCGCATCACTTCCACCGCATCGTGCTGCATGATGCGCAGATTGGTGATGCCCTGTTCGTCGATCTGCTTCAGCAGGCTGCCTACACCAGGGGTATGCACTTCGAGCGCGAGGTAGTCATTTTGTGAATGGTTTTTGGCGATGAAGGCGGTGGGCTCGCCCATGCCAAAACCGATTTCCAGAATCTTGGGTGCAGTGCGGCCAAAGGCGGCATCGAGATCCAATGTTTGTGCGGCATAGGGGATGCCATAGCGCGGCATCAGCGTATCCAGGCAGCGTCGCTGCGCAGTAGAAACGCGCCCCTGGCGCAGCACGAAGCTGCGAATATGACGGTCACGCAACTCCATCAGGTGTTTTCAGCCGGTGTGATCATGCCGCTGGTGGGTGAACTGGGTGAGGCGCTGTAAAGTTTTTTCGGCATGCGTCCCGCGAGGTAGGCGGCACGCCCTGCATCAACTGCCATCTTCATTGCGCTGGCCATCAACACCGGTTTTTGTGCGGCAGCAATCGCGGTATTCATCAACACACCATGGCAACCTAACTCCATCGCAATTGCGGCGTCAGAAGCCGTGCCTACGCCAGCATCGACAATCACCGGCACTTGTACACGATCCATAATCAGTTGCAGATTCCACGGATTGAGTATGCCCATGCCGGAGCCGATCAGCGAGGCCAGCGGCATGATGGCAACGCAACCGATATCTTCCAACTGCTTGGCGATAATGGGGTCGTCCGAGGTGTAAACCATTACCTGAAAGCCGTCTTTAACCAGTGTCTTGGCGGCAGCGATCGTTTCCACTACGTTGGGGTAAAGCGATTGCGGATCGCCCAGTACTTCCAACTTAACCAGGCTGTGTCCATCGAGTAATTCGCGTGCCAGGCGCAAGGTACGAACTGCGTCGTCCGCGCTATAGCAGCCTGCGGTATTGGGCAACAGGGTGTATTTCGACGGTGGCAAGATGTCGAGCAGATTGGGCTCGTTAGGATTTTGTCCGATGTTGCTGCGGCGGATCGCAATGGTGATAATCTCCGCACCACTGGCTTCAATGGCAGCTTGTGTTTCAGCAAAGTCTTTATATTTTCCAGTGCCTACCAACAGGCGCGAGGAATAAGATTTGCCGGCGATGATTAAATTGTCTTGATTCATTTTTGATTAGCTTTCGAAAATAAACTCTATAAAAATTTCAGCCAGAGCGTAGTTGTTGGGGCTTTAGCCCCTTACAATCTCGGCCTACCCCTTGGGGGTGCAGAGAACACCAAAAAATAATGAATCAGCTAGTGGTGTGTTGCAGGCTATTTTGAAATTAAACGGTGATACTAAATCGCCGCAGATTGGGAATTGGGAGCGCCGACGTCCTCGTCGGCATCTGTTATCAAATGCCGACGAGGACGTCGGCGCTCCCATCCTAAATCAGCGCTTCCAGACCTTTACGATCAAGTATGTTTAGCAGCTTGAGCGATGGGCCGCTGGGATGTTTATCACCAATCTCCCATTGGCGTACGGTCGACAAGCTCGTATTGAGTATAGAGGCCAGCACTGCTTGGCTGATGCGATAGCGATCACGTAAGTTTTTGATCTTCTCGCTATCGTATTCAGGAACCGGATCCAGGCACAGCGCATCATATTTCTGCATCTTATGCATATCGATGAAACCCAGATCTTTCAGATCGGTAGCTGTTTCATGTACGGATTCAAGAATCAGGCTTTTTGCTTTACGATTAGTGTTCATGGCAAATCTCCAATAGTTTTTCCTGGACTAGTGCCGCATTTAACTGAGAAGTATCCAAAGCCAGCAAGTCGGTAGCGATACCCTGCAATGCTTCAAGTTCGTTATCGCTGATATTGGCGCGGACATTTTTTTCGAAACCGAACACAAAGAACCAACGATGCTTGTAATTGGTGGCCACGAGTGTCCTTGCACCACCGCTTTTGCCTCGCCCTGCTACGGCAACGCGCTTCTTGACTACGCCACCACCCAGATGGGCATCGATTAGTCCTTGTTCCATTTCCTTAACGGCAGAGCAGAGTTGTGAGTCGGTCAATTCCGAATTGCGCATCCAGCGGTTAAAGTTGCGTGTTTTGAATACCCGGTTCATTTATATTAACTATATCACTTAGTGTTATAGCCGGCAAGTATAATCCAATAATAAACGTGGCCTACCTTGCATTGTGTTGGCTAAAATTAACCGCCACCAACCGCCACGACAATTTCCAATTTGTCGCCATCGCCCAGCATTTGAGTATTGAATTGCCCGCGCGGCACGATCTCACCATTTCGTTCCAGCGCGATGCGTTTGTTGACCAGCTGCATGTGTTCGATTAACGCCGTGACGTTGATAGGATGGTCGAATTGATGAATTGTTCCGTTGATGGAGATAGCAATCACTTTCAGGAAATTACCGAGTTAGTGTAAAATCGCATTTTACCCGAACACAGGCAGAAGGTCGTCTGCTGATCGCGTTAAAAAATCACTTTGCGGACGTCGTATAATGGTAATACCCTAGCTTCCCAAGCTAGAGCCGTGGGTTCGATTCCCATCGTCCGCTCCAAATTTCCCCTGTGTTTTTCCAAAAATTAGTTATCAGCCAACCTAGCTTTGTAGATCAATAACACTAGCAACAGCACCAGCATCGCAGCACCGCCATTGTGTATTACCGCGATTGCAATCGGCCATGACAGAAAGATGGTTGAAACGCCGCTGGCAAATTGCACGCCTATCGCAATCAATATCCATTTTCCGCTTTTGCGCAGGCCTTCAATTTTCATTGCCTTGAATGCCAGCCAAGCAATGTAGGCAACCACAATAAACGCAAAATTTCGGTGTACCCAGTGGATGGCGGTGAGCGCTTCCACCGACAATAAATCGCCAGATGAAGTTTTACCCAGTTCGCGCCACAGTGTAAAGCCATGTGCAAAGTCCATCGGCGGAATCACCATGCCGTGGCAGAGCGGGAAGTCGGTACAGGCCAACACCGCATAGTTGGTGCTTACCCAGCCGCCAAGCACGATTTGAATAACCAGCAAACCCAATGCCGCAAGTGCAGGTTTAAAAATGTTGCGGGCGCCAGCGGCAACTGCTTCAAACTGGCTATGGCGAGCGGCGAGTATGGCAAGCATTGAAAGCAACAGCAGAGCAAGCAACAGGTGGATCGTCACTATGATGGGTTGTAATTTCATGGTGACCGTCCATGCGCCAAACGCCCCTGTCAGGCACACCAGCAGGAACAGTGCAGTGGGTAGAGCGGGGGCATAGTTGCTTGACCGGCATGATGTTTGGCGCCATTTGCGCCATGACACCACCATGATGGCGATAATCAACACACCCACTGCCGACGCGAGATAGCGGTGTATCATTTCTATCCACGCTTTGGCCACGGTTACCGGGCCGGTAGGCATGAGGGCTTCAGCCGCTTTGATGTCTGCGTAAGCCTGCACTGGATTGGCTTGACCATAGCAGCCCGGCCAATCGGGGCAGCCAAGGCCGGAGTCGGTCAGCCGCGTAAATGCACCAAACATGATCAGGTCAAAGGTGAGAAACAGCGTAATCCACAGCAGTTTTCGGAATTTATTGGTGTCTTTGGAAGAGAGGACTATCGCCAACGGCAGTAGGGCCAGCAGCGTTCCGATGATAGCAAGTTGAATCAACATAGTAATAATCAGCCAGGATAAAAATTAAAGGTGGAATCATCCCTGCTTGCATAGATCAAGTCAATGCGAAGCAAGGTTCAAGGAGCAAGGAGCAAGCATATCAAAAGCAAGCAAACGTATTCCAAGGTAAAATAGCGAACTGATTTGAATGGAAGGGTTGCAGATGAAATGCGTAGATGATTTCCGCCTGACGTTCGGCAAGCATGAGTTAGTGCCTATTATGGTAGGCGGGATGGGCGTGGATATTTCCACCGCTAAGTTGGCGCTAGAAATTGCTCGGCTGGGCGGCGTGGGGCATCTTTCCGATGCGATGCTGCCCACGGTGACCGACAGGCTCTACAAGACCAAGTTCGTTAAACAAAAAACCAAGCAGTACAAATACAACGTCGCCAACACGGATAAATCGGAAGTGAAGTTCGATCTCGGCCATATTGCCGAGGCAACCCGTGTGCACGTGAGTACAGCCATGGAAGCCAAGCGCGGCCCCGGCATGATCTTCGTCAACTGCATGGAAAAACTCACCATGAATGCGCCGCGTGAAACCCTGCGTGTGCGTTTGCAGGAAGCACTGTCTTCCGGAATCGATGGAATCACCCTGAGTGCAGGATTGCACTTGGGTTCGTTTGGATTGATGGAAGATCACCCGCGTTTCCGCGATGCCAAGTTGGGCATCATCGTGTCATCGGTGCGCGCGCTGCAAATTTTCCTGCGCAAAAATGCAAAACTCAATCGTCTACCCGATTTTATTGTGGTTGAAGGCCCGCTCGCAGGTGGTCACCTTGGCTTTGGCATGGACTGGGCCGAATACGATTTGATGGAGATATTCAAAGAGATATTGGCATTCTTGCGCACGGAGAAACTGGATATTCCGCTGATACCGGCAGGTGGAATTTTCACCGGCAGCGACGCCGTAGCCTACATGGAAGCGGGTGCGGCAGCAGTGCAGGTGGCAACGCGTTTTACCGCAACACATGAGTGCGGCCTGCCGGAAAAAATTGTGCAGGAGTACTTCAAGGCCAGCGAGTCGGATATTATTGTTAACACTATTTCGCCTACCGGCTATCCGATGCGCATGTTGATAAACAGCCCGGCTATCGGCGCGGGCATACGTCCCAATTGCGAAGCCTACGGTTATCTGCTCGATGCAAATGGCAGTTGCGCTTACATCAACGCCTACAATGAACAAGTGGCCTTGCATCCCGATGCCAAGAAAATTGTGGTGATGGACAAAACCTGTTTGTGTACCCACATGCGCAATTTTGATTGCTGGACTTGTGGTCATTACACCTACCGGCTCAAGGACACTACAATACGGCGCGCTGATGGTACATACCAGACCCTGACAGCTGAGCATGTGTTCAAGGATTATCAGTTCAGCAAAGATAATAAAATCGCATTGCCAGCCCCAGAGAAATAAATACCATTAGTTTTCTCATGCCTAGGGTCTCCTGTAGGAGCAGGCCATGCCTGCGAAAGCACCTTTAGAGTAACCTTCGCAGGCATGGCCTGCTCCTACAGTTGGACGCAAGGGCAGCTCTAAAAATCCATGTCAGCATTCGCTACACAGATCATTCATTGGCAACGACAACATGGCCGCCACGACTTGCCCTGGCAACGTGCAGATGCATACCGCGTGTGGCTGTCTGAAATTATGTTGCAGCAGACCCAGGTTGGCACGGTTATTCCATATTACCTGCGCTTCCTTACCTCTTTCCCGAACATCGCCTCACTTGCAGCCGCGACCGAAGAACAGGTGCTGGCGCACTGGAGCGGCCTTGGCTACTACGCACGCGGACGCAATCTGCACCGCGCTGCAAAAATAATCACAGAAAAATATCAAGGCGAATTTCCGCGAGAGTTTGAGCAGATACTAGACCTTCCAGGTATTGGTCGCTCCACCGCCGCCGCAATCTGTGCACTGGTTTTCCATCAACGTCGCGCGATACTAGATGGCAATGTACGTCGGGTGCTTGCTCGTTACTGTGGTATTGCGGGTTGGACAGGCGAAAAAAAGGTGGAAGAAAAACTTTGGCAGCAAGCAGAACATTTACTCCCTCCCCCACTACGCTGTCGCTACGCAGAGGACAAGAACCTGCAAGCAGGTCACCCTTTAAGGGGGAGGGCTGGGGAGGGGGTAGAGCCGTCGATATCACACAACTCTACCCCCATCCTAACCTTCCCCCTGCAAGAGGGAATGAACAGCTTGATTGAAAGTAGTAAGGTTGAGGTAAGCAGCGATATCGCCACCTACACCCAAGCCCTGATGGACATGGGCGCAACTATCTGCACCCGCAGCAAACCGAAGTGCGACATATGCCCGGTGCAACACGATTGCGTGGCGCTAGCGACCGACCGCATCAAGCAACTACCCACTCCACGTCCGCGCAAAGCAGTCCCTGAAAAAAACACCACCTTCCTGTTGTTGATGCACGGCAATGACATCCTTCTAGAGAAGCGTGCATCGGTTGGTATCTGGGGCGGGCTGTGGTGTCCACCTCAAATTGAAGATGGCCAGGGCGTGCCGGATGATTATGTACAACGCAGTGGTATGGTGGTGAGGGAGAGAATTGATCTGGCAGAGTTCACGCATACCTTTACGCATTTCAAATTGCACATTACGCCGGTGCTGTTGCGGGTGGAACGCAAGGCAATGCAGGTGCAGCAGCCGGGTAGCGTGTGGCTGAATGTGGATGAGGCGTTGGGGGCGGCGATACCTGCGCCGGTCAGGGTGTTGTTGGAGAGGTATTGTCGGGGGTAGTAGTCTGTCGGGCTTGCATGTGCCGCAATATGTAACATATTGATTATATTGAATATTTTATTTAGAAGACAGTCTTAATTTCTCAATAAATCAATGGGTTGCGAGGAGCTTCCCCACTTTGGCAAAGGGGGGCTAGGGGGGATTTGTTTTTAGGTTTGGAGAAACTCAACGTTTGCCGGGGGTAGCCCGGCGGCTAGTCACTTTCTTTGAACGGCCAAAGAAAGTAACCAAAGAAAGTCCGCCCACAGCCGTGCCAGCCTACGGCTTCCTTCGGTTGAATGCCTCCATCGGGCGGCTGCGGAACTCGCACTGCGTGCTCAAACAGTCCTCGCCGACTTCCCCCGATGGAGGCACTCACCCTCAGTGGCACAGATGGGGGAGGTAAAGC
This sequence comes from Gallionellaceae bacterium, assembly GCA_038925245.1. Classification (GTDB taxonomy): domain Bacteria; phylum Pseudomonadota; class Gammaproteobacteria; order Burkholderiales; family Gallionellaceae; genus 39-52-133. Next base: position 41,097 of record JBCKTZ010000003.1, on the reverse strand, counting down.
AAAATTCAAAAGCCTAAAACTGAAAAATGATGCCGCGGAAACGCGGCATCATTTTAAATTTAATTACCTGACTCTGATGGCAAATACCATCAGGCAACTATGTGCCATATGACACCGTTAAGGAAATATTGAGAAGGTCTGCTTTGCGATGTGTGTGTGACTGTTAGATATCGTTTGATCATTCGAGCTCGTAAATACAAGATCAAAATATTCTCTATCTTAAAGTTACTGTCGCACACACTTAATAAAGTCTTCTGCAGAGGTTTTAAGGGGCATAACTATTTCCATTTATGATCAGCCTCGGAGTTCAGCCTTTTGGCTTCTGCCAGGTCAATTTTAAAAGAGTAACCGTATTTTTGGAGTAAGCCTAGCAGCTCTTCACCATTGAGTAGCGTTATTGGTTTGTTCTTAGCGAAGCCATAGGCATCAGGACCGTAATGACTGGTTGTCACCAAAATCCCTTTGGTGGCCCCCTCATTGATGATGGCACCGTACAAATCACGAACTGCCGATACATCTACAGTGTTCGTGTAGCGTTTTGCTTGCACAACGATCTTTCCACCTCTCAGAACATCAGGATCAAATATGACAGCATCAACGCCCTGATCTCGGCTCGCCTGAGTGACCTTTACCTCGGCACCTGAACCTGCAAAAGCTTTTTCGAACAACTCTCTACAAAGATGTTCGAAATCTTCCCAGTCCATCGCAGCTAAGTTCTCACCCTCTGCCATCTTCGACAACACATCTTTGGCATCTACAAAGCGTTTATCTTCAGTATTTAGTCGAAGAATTGGCGCTATTGGTATGAGTTCAAGGCTTCTAGCTACCACACCTTTGAGCGCCGAAAAAGCAGAAAGTGGATCAACTGCTGCAAGATTCAAACCAAGTAGCTGAGTTTTTATTGCAAAAAGGCTTGAACAGTAAGCTCGTTTGGTTTGACCAGTGCTTTTCTGAATGTAGTTTGCCCATCCATTAACTACAACCGCTTCGACAATGTTTTCATTGTCCAGTCTTGCAAGCTCATATGCGATGCGCAAACTAAGTGATGGGTAAAGTAGATTGGCTGCTTCTTTTGCTTCTTTTTGGTTCGCAGGTTTTTTGCTTAGCCCGCTCTTTAAGCTAACCCACTTCGTCCAGTGGATAGCCCCTACATCTGGATACTGGTGTTCAAGAATCAAGATTTTGGATTCATCGTCGAATTTCAAAGCGAATTCGGCGGGAACAAATGGAGGGAACTTCTCCAGCCTGAAAGTTTGTTCAGCTCTTGCTACGAGTCCATCTGCGGTTTTAGCCGAAGCAGAGGATACAAAGGCTTCAACTTCTTTCTTCTCTTTGGCGTAAGAGGTGAAAAAATTATCGACCCGCTTTTGATCACTTTGCTGAACTTCACTCCACACTTTGGCTTGGTACTTTGTAGCCTCTTCGTATTTGTTAAGTGCCTCTCGATACAAAAACTCAAGATCTTTGTTACGTTGGAGAGATTTTTCTTTTGCGTCAGACTGCCTGTATGACAGCGAATTGGCCTCTAGCAATGCATTACTAAAAATTTTGTGAACAAAATAGTTCAAGGGCTTCCACAAACCTTTGTAGTGCGGGAGATCAATTTCGAGAGAAAAATCGGGACAATGCCAAGGCGTCCATTCCTGAGGTGGATCTATTGGCTTGGGCTTTTCTGGCCGAGCCAGTGGAAATTTGGGTGTGGGCTTCTCACTGATAACTTTAAGAAGCTCGTATGCTGGGACATATTCATATCTCAACAATTTATGGACATCATCAACGTCTACATCGGTCGATACTGAAAGCCCAGCTCGTTTGAAAAGTTTAGGCAGCACTTCACTGTATATAGCTTCTGCTAGCGGTACAGGTGAATAAAGTCTTGGTGAGTAATGTTGAAGATGCGATTTCTCCTTGTCTTCATTTTGAAGCTTGATTTCGAGGCTCAGGAATTCAGGAGGTGCATTCGGCAGCCGAACTAGATGCTTTCTACCAAGGAGATCAGACAAGTTTGTCGCTCCTTCTTCTGCTGTTTCCGCAACGCCTTTAACGGTTGATCCGATTAATGCAATGATCCAGCCAGCTGCCACGAGGAGAAGCCAAATCAAACCGCCGCCGATCACTAGCCAAGCAAAGATTGTCAATTAATTCTTTCTTTTTTGACTTTGAAATTTAGACAGTAAACCCTGCTGTCTCTTAAATTATATTTTTTTATAGTAGCACAGCTGGGTTTTCTCGAGCTCTTACATGCAACATGACATGCAACATGATGCCGCGTTTTGCGGCATCATGTTTTGGCTTTTGAATTTTGCTTTACCTCCCCCATCTGTGCCACTGAGGGTGGAGGTCTCCATCGGGGGAAGTCGGCGAGGACTGTTTGAGCACGTAGTGCGAGTTCCGCAGCCGCCCGATGGAGACATTCAACCGAAGGAAGCCGTAGGCTGGCGCGGCTGTGGGCGGACTTTCTTTGGTTACTTTCTTTGGCCGTTCAAAGAAAGTAACTAGCCGCCGGCTACCCCGGCAAACCATGAGCATCCACACACCTAAAAGCAAATCCCCCCTAACCCCCCTTTTACAAAGTGGGGAACCTTGCTTGTAGTACACATTTACGATCCCCACTTCTTCACCAGCTCATGTTCAACTTGAAGATGATCCAATATCCTTGCCACCACAAAATCCACCATATCCTGCACGCTCTGCGGATGATGATAAAACCCCGGATTGGGCGGCATGATCACGGCGCCGGCGTGCGACAGCTTGAGCATGTTTTCCAGATGAATCGCCGAGAAAGGCATTTCGCGTGGCACCAGAATCAGGGTGCGTTTTTCTTTGAGCATGACGTCGGCAGCGCGTGCAATGAGGTCGTCGCTGATGCCGCCGGCGACCTTGCCTAGTGTGCCCATGGTGCATGGGCAGATCACCATGCCATCACCGGGATTGGTGCCGGAGGCCATCGGTGCGTACCAATCCTGAATGCCGAAAACTTTTAACTCGCCAGTGAAGGTGCCGATGCGTTCAGTCAGCATTTTTTCTGCATCCTGTGTGCGGTTGGACAGTACGAAATCCATTTCCTGTTTTGCGACGATCTGCGCGGCTTGCGAGTAAATAAGATGTACGCGTACTCCGCTCTTGAGCAGACATTCAAGCAGACGCATGCCGTAGGGTAGGCCGGAGGCTCCGGTGAAGGCGAGGGTGATTGTTTTCATGGTTAGTCGTGATTTCTAAAGTATATGAGCAAGGTTCGCTACACTCCCTCATGCACCATTTATGGGCGAGGGGGCGAGGGGTAGTGAGTTGTTTTGTGTATTATCCATGAATCGCGCCGCAATCAAACCATTCACCGTGCCAAATACCAGAGCTGCAGTAGCAAAAATGGGGAGGAGGTAGGCGATACCCACATGCGGTATGAGCCATAGATACACCACGATCATCTGCCCGGCAATGTGGGCGAAAGCGGCAAGTATGCTGTGGGTGACGGGGCCGAACCAGCGTTGCGGCAAGCCCTGACTTGCCGCGAGCATGGCGAGGCTGCATACAGCACCAGACAGGCTGAGGAAGAATCCCGGTGCGAGGAAGCTGCCAAACAGCAAGCTGCCAGCCAATACGCGTAACAGAGAAACCCATGCCGCCGTGCGCCAGCCATAGCGATGCAATACGATGAGGATGACGATATTGGCCAGGCCGGGTTTCACGCCGGGTAAGGGTGAGGGTATGGCTGCTTCCAGCACGGATAGGCCAATCGCTAACGCCGCCATGCGCGCAATGTGATGATCCTCAGCGGTAGTAGCGAGCAGAAGCGTAGAAGTGGGTTCCCCTTGCTCCTTGCTACTTGCCCCTTGTCCCTGTTTTTCAGTAGTTAAGGCTGTCATATCTTTTTCTGCTGCCGGTTAATTCCAAGCTCACCTGATTGGGCAGGCAAATAGCAACTTCACCAGCCTGCTTCAACCAACCCTGACGTACGCAATATTGGCGCGGACTTGGGTCGAAGCTGATGCGTGCCTGACGATTGAGTATGGATATTTTGCTGTTGCCTAATGGCCCCGGTACGTCCAGTTCAAAATCGCGCGATAGCGGCAACTCGCGGAATATTTTTCCGCCGCTGCGCACGATGGCCTTGTCGGCAGCGCCGCCATGCCAGACAGTGGCGGCGAGCCAAACTGTGAATACACTACCAAGCAACAGCACCAGCCAGTCACCGGCTTTGAATGATTGTAGAATGTTATACATAATGATTAATTCTGTAAAAAGCATTTGGCCACAGAGAACACAGAGATCACAGAGGAGAAACAGTGAGACCCGTAGGGTTCTCGTCCTATGCGGAGCAGAGCGTAGTGTAGGACCTCGCAGAGGTTCTCGTCCTATACAGAGCAGAGCGTAGTGTAGGATAAGCATGGCCAGGGGATCACCCACGGGGTGAAAGGCGAAAACCATTGTGTAGCGCGCATTCTCTGTGTCCTCTGTGTCCTCTGTGTCCTCTGTGGCTTGTAGTGCGGTTTTTAGGTTAATGCGTGGCGATCAGCTCGCGGTGGCGCACCAGAACTTGTTGCTGGGATTCGAAATGACGTGCAAGTTTTTCTGCAAGATAAACCGAGCGGTGTTGGCCACCGGTGCAGCCGATAGCCACAGTGAGGTAACTGCGATTGTCGGCGATGAAGCAGGGTAGCCAGTCCGCGACAAATTTGCTGATGTCGTTAAACATCTTTTGCGCATCAGGCGTGTTTTGCAGAAACTCGATGACAGCTTGATCTTGTCCGGTAAGCGGACGTAGCAGCAGGTCGTAATGCGGATTGGGCAGGCAGCGCACATCGAATACCAGGTCTGCATCCAGCGGTATACCATGCTTAAAACCGAAAGACTGAAACAGCAGGGTCAGGCTTGCGCGATCCATCTTGATAAAATCTTTGATCCAGGCTCGTAGTGCATTTGCGCGCAGATCACTGGTGTCGATATGGTGGCCGATGCTGGCGATATCGGCGAGCAATTCGCGTTCGCGCTGCACGCATTCTGGCAAGGTCAACTTGTCGTCGCTGAGTGGGTGGCGTCGGCGCGATTCGGAATAGCGTTTTACCAGTGTGTCTGTTTGCGCATCGAGAAACAATAAGTGCACATCGATTCCATACAGTTTCAGTTGTTCTATTTGTTGCGGTAATTGTTTTACGCTGCTGCCGCTGCGCACATCAATGCTGACGGCAATGCGCTTGTAACCGGACTGATCAAGTTGGGTCATCAGTGCAGGCAGAATTTCTACCGGTAGGTTATCCACGCAGTAATAGCCACTGTCTTCCAAAACTTTTAGCGCGACGCTTTTGCCCGAGCCTGAGAGTCCACTGATCAGAAAGAGTTGCATGTAAATATTCTCATTGACTCTGCATCTGTTTCTCGTGACGTTCGATGAATTCCTTCATCGTGTCTATGCCGCGCTGCTGCAACACAAAGTTGCGCGCAGCCGCTTCCACCAATACTGCGAGGTTGCGGCCAGCCACCACCGGGATATTTACCGTGCGGATTTTAATGCCCAGCACTTCCTGATAGCTGGCATCGATAGGCAGACGCTCAAGTTGCGACACATCTCCGCCCGGCGGACGATGCAAATGCACAATTAACTTCAGACTTTTTTTGCGGCGCACTGATGTTTCACCAAACATGGTGCGTATATTGAGCACCCCCAAGCCGCGCACCTCAATAAAATCACGCAACAACTCGGGACAGCGTCCCTCCAGTGTGTCAGGGGAAATGCGAAAGAGCTCGGTGACATCATCCGCCACCAGGCCGTTGCCGCGCGTGATGAGTTCAAGTCCCAGCTCGCTTTTACCAACGCCGCTGTCGCCCGTAATCAACACACCCACACCAAGCACATCCAGAAAAACGCCATGGCGCGTGGTCGATTCCGCCAACTCCTTGACGATGTAATGACGCACCAGCCACATCAGATGAAGACTGCCTTGCGGTGAACAAAACAAGGGCGTTTGGGTGCGGTTGGCATAATCAACCAAAGCCTGCGGAATCTCGCCAGTGCCAGCCACAATCAGACACTGTGAGCCACCTTGTTCAAGCTGAGTGAATGCTGAATCAAGCGCTGTGGGGCTGAGGCTGCGCAGATAATCGAGTTCTATGGAGCTAAACACCTGCACCCAATTCGGATGTATCAAGTTCAGGTGGCCGATCAGCCCGCGATTGGAAGCGTTGACCAGTTCGCTATCGAGAATGTTGTTTGCACCATCAGCACCGGCAACCCAGCTTAAAGCCAGACGCTCCTGCTTGTCGTCAAACAGCTGCCGAATGTTTACCTGAGCCATTTACTCTGCTTTCCAGTTGCTGAACAATTGATGAATGGCGACAGGGTCATCGCTGTTCTGCAATTGCTCGCGGAAGGTTTTATCGCTGAACATTTGCGCTAACTCGGCCAGTAATTGCAGGTGTAGGTCGGTGGCGCGCTCCGGTACCAATAGTACGAAAATCAAATTTACAGGCTGCCCATCCGGCGAATCAAACGGGATTGGATTTTGAGTTTTGACAAAAGCTGCAATGCCATCCCGCAAATTTTTGACACGGCCATGCGGTATCGCCACGCCTTGTCCCAAGCCGGTTGAACCGAGTTTTTCGCGCGCAAATAAGCTGTCGAATACCTGGCTACGGGCAATTTTATGAGAGTTCTCAAACAATATTCCCACACGTTCAAACACACGTTTTTTACTGGTGGATTCGCTATCCAGCAGAATATTTTCGGGGAGCAGAAGTTTACTGATTAGATTCATTGTTTCAATCACGATTTTATAGGTGAACCGCAAAAAAGTTTGCTTTGCGCATCAGCCGCAAAAGGAAAAGGCGACTAAAAAGTCGCCCCCCCGGGTTGTTACTCAGCTTCTACATGGCCACCGGTATCATCATGGCGACGTGCAGAAACTTTATCTTTATGCTTGAGGATTTGACGATCCAGAGAATCCACCAGATTGTCGATAGCAACATACAAGTTGCTGTCCTCTGTTTCCGCAAAAATTGCTTTTCCACTCAGGTGCACAGTAGCCTCGGCTTTTTGCTGGAGTTTATCCACGGACAAAATGACGTTGATATCAATCAAATTATCGAAGTGACGTTGTAATTTTGTCAGCTTGGATGTTACATGTTCGCGTATGGCTGGAGTGATTTCCAAATGGCGGCCGGTAAGATTGATGTTCATGGTTTGCTCCTTGTTGTAGTTAGAGGGACTTGCGAAGATTGACCGGGAGAATATGCAGTAACTCCCGATATTTTGCCACGGTACGCCGGGCAACCAAGATGCCCTGCTGTGCCAGGATTTCGGACATGCGGCTGTCATTAAGAGGATTTTGTGCATCCTCCTCCTCGACCAGTCGCTTGAGAATTTCACGTATGGCAGTGGACGAACATGTGCCACCCATTTTAGTGGCAAGACCGCTGCCAAAAAAATATTTCAATTCATAAATACCGCCAGGCGTGAGCATGAATTTTTGTGTGGTGACGCGAGATATAGTCGATTCATGCAACTCCAGCTGGTCCGCAATTTCGCGCAGCACCAGGGGGCGCATGGCAATTTTCCCATGCTGAAAAAACTGCTGCTGACGCTCGACGATGGCTTGCGACACGCGCAGTATGGTATCAAAGCGCTGTTGCAGATTTTTGATATACCAGCGTGCCTCCTGCAATTGTCCAGACATTGATTGACCAGTCATTTCCTGCGCGGTGCTATCGCCGCGATTTTGCATGATGTTGGCATACACCTGATTGATGCGCAGGCGCGGCATGGCTTCAGGATTGAGACGTGCACGCCACACACCGGCTACACGTTCGACCAGAACATCCGGAACCACGTAGTCCGAGGCGAGTTGCTCGAATGCAGCGCCTGGACGCGGTTGCAGATGAACAATTAAATCCTGAGCTGCGCGCAACGCGGCATCGTCGCAATGCAGCACTTTTTTGAGCTTGGCATAATCATGGGCGGCAAGCAGGTTGAGATGGTTAGCCACCAACCGTAGCGCAAGATCCAGACCGGGCAGCTTGAGATTATTCCCGCCAAGGTGCGACAAGGCTTGCAGTTGCAAGGTTAGGCATTCACTTAAGTTGCGTGCACCGATGCCGGGTTCATCAAGATGCTGCAATTGCACCAGCGCGGTTTCCAGATCATCTAGGGTGATATCAAGCTCTGCTGGCAGGAATGCGGCGATTTCTTCTAGTGCTTGCGATAAATAAGCATTTTCGTCCAGCGCATCAATCAGCAAGCCGATAATTTGCTTGTCGCGCTGTTCCAGCATGCTCATGTTGAGTTGCCAAGTCAGATGTTCGCGCATACTGGGCTTATCGGCGGCAACCTCGCCATAGCCCGCATCTTCGTCATCTACACTGTTTGCTGTCGAGAAAGTGGGAATTGCCCAGTCGGAATCATTGGGCGCGGCTTCACGTTCAGAGTTGTTATTGTCGCTAGGTGTTGTGCTGGCTGTAGTTTGGCCATTGCTCGCAGCGTCACTATAGACATAAGGCTGGCTGGCGTCGTCTTCGCGTTCCAGAAATGGGTTTTCATCCAGCAGGCGTTCCGACTCCTGATTGACCTCCAGTGTGGATAGCTGCAACAAACGAATAGCCTGCTGCAACTGCGGGGTAAGCGTCAGTTGCTGGGACTGCCTGAGTTGTAATCCTACTTTCATACGATGGTGTCTTGTTTTGAGTTGATCCTAAAAACGGCAGTTGTCCGCAGATTAAATAGATTAACGCCGATTAAACAAAGAATTATCTGCTTTCTCAGCGTCACCAAATTGGTGACGAGGATTTATTCTGTATCTGCTTGATAATCAATCTAATCTACGTAATCTGCGGATCGAACTGCTTTTTTAGGTTGACGCGCTTGTTCGTTATTTCAGGTTTATAACTTGAAATTTTCGCCTAAATATACTTTTCTCACGCTTTCATTATAGATGATTTCATCCGGCTTGCCTTCCGCCATCACCGAGCCCGCGTTAATGATATAGGCGCGATCACAAATACCCAGGGTCTCGCGTACATTATGGTCGGTAATCAGCACGCCGATGCCGCGTTCCTTGAGAAAACGCACGATTTTCTGTATATCCAGCACTGCAATCGGGTCTACACCTGCAAATGGTTCATCCAGCAGGATAAATCGCGGATTGCTGGCCAACGCACGCGCAATTTCTACCCGCCGTCGTTCACCACCGGACAGGCTGATGGCGGGATTGTCGCGGATATGCGTGATATGCAGGTCTTCCAGCAAGGCACTAAGCCGAGCCTGTAGTTCGTCTTTGCCGTAACCCTGCAATTCAAGCACAGCCTGTATATTTTCAGTGACGGTAAGGCGGCGGAAGATGGAGGCTTCCTGTGGCAGATAGCTCAATCCCAGACGCGCACGGCGATGGATGGGATAGTGGGTGATATTTTTATCGTCGAGGAAGATATCGCCGCCATCTGCGGCCACCAGCCCGACGATCATGTAAAAACTGGTTGTTTTACCCGCGCCGTTGGGGCCGAGCAGCCCGACGATTTCGCCGCTTTTTACCGTCAGCGAAACATCCTGTACTACGGTGCGTGAGCTGTAGCGTTTTTTGAGAGAGCTTGTGCGCAATTCACTCATGGCTATTGTTTTGTTTGTGGGTGAGTTGTGGAGGGGGCAGCAGCGGGTGCCAGAGCGCCGGATGTAAGCACGCCAGATGCCGGCGCATTCACTGCGGCTTTTGGCTGGATAATAACGGTTACCCGACCTTTTTTCGAGATTCCCGGGATTTCTGGATTTTGGTTGTTTGCGCCGAAGACTTTAAACACCCCTGTTTTGGTGTTATAGATAATATGTTCGCCCTGAACATCATCGCCTTCGCGTTTAATCCTTGCCTGTCCAAAAATATTGGCGATTTCTGCTAGGCTGTCATATTCAATACGCTCGCCAAAGCCTTCTATATATTCATTTACTCCCTCACGTTTCTGGCGAAACTGCACCAGTTGCCCGCTTGCGGTAAGTTGGTTATTACCTTTTTTATCCTGTATCACCACGATTTTGCTGGCTTCAATAAATAATGTTCCCTGGCGCATTTGTACGTTGCCTTCGAAAGTACTTATCTTCTTGGTATCGTCGATGGTGACACGATCCGCTTCCATCAGCATCGGCTTGTCCCTGTCAGCACTTTCAGCAAAAGCTGATAGAGCGTAGCCCGATAGAAGCAAGCTAAGCAGGAAAATGATTTTATTGTTTAGGGGGCACATATTCTGTTTTTACACGCGATAGAAATTTAATGGTGTGTGCTTTGTTGTCCAGTTCCATGCCCACCGCATTGAGGGTGGTAAGCGCATCAGCCATAGTCACGGGCTGGTCGGAATCTGCTATATCTTTGTTTGGAACGACACGCAGATAATTCGTATTAAACGTCAGTTCACTTTTTTCTGCATAAGCGGGGCGAACGATAGTGACCTCGCCGCGCAAAAAAATCTCGTCGCCTTTGCCGGATAACTCACCTGTCAGTGCAGCCATCCGCGTCGGTGGGCGCTCTGCTGTCATGCTTTCAACACGGGGAATCTCCAGATGTGTTGTGTCATCATCCGGGTAATGCCATAACTTTTTGGCAGAAATGACAAAACGAATTTTTCCATTCTCGTCCAAGGTGGTTGCAACAAAATTATCGATAATATAATCCGGATCATGGCGCAGATTCATGTTGCTTCCCGTAGCGGATGGCTGCACTTGCAGATTCAGCCAATAGGTCGCACCAGTCAATAATATAAGGGGTAAAAGGGGTAACCAGCTGCGCAGACGTTCCATCATGACAGGTAAGGAGCCAGTTGCGCAGCAAGCGTGCCTTGCGCAGACATGATCAGTTCACATGCCTCGCGCACGGCACCGTGACCACCCTCACGTTGAGTTAAATAATGGGCATGGTCGCGCACCACTTGCGTGGCATTGGGCACCGTGATGGATAAGCCCACGCGGCGCATCACCGACAAATCAACCACATCATCCCCCATATAGGCGGCAGCTTCGGGCGACAGATTCAATTCCGCAAGTAATTTTTGCATCGCGCCCCATTTATTTTCAATGCCCTGATAAACATGCGTAATGCCCAGATTTTTAGTGCGCAATTCAACGCAGCGTGAGGTGCGTCCGGTGATGATGGCAAGTTCCACACCGGAGGCTTTGAGCATTTTAAGACCATGGCCATCGAGAGAATTGAAGCGCTTGAATTCTTCGCCGGAGTCGGCGAGATAAAGCCCACCATCGGTGAGTATGCCGTCCACATCGAAAGCGATCAGGCGTATACCCTGTATGCGTTGGGCCAACAACTGGTCTGATTTTTGCAAAGGGCTGGGCATGTTCAAATCACCTTTGCGCGTAACAAATCAAGCATATTCAGCGCGCCCACCAGTGTGTTGTCTGCATCCACCACCAGCATCTGGCTGATGCCGCGCTCTTCCATCAGGCTTACTGCTTCTACCGCCAGTGCATTGGGCAAGATGCTGCTGGGACTGCGTGACATCACTGCGTTGATCGGTGTGCTGTTGAAATCCAGTCGCTTTTCCAGGGTGCGACGCAAATCGCCATCGGTATAAATTCCCAGTACATGATTTGTATCGTCAATGATCGCGGTCATGCCCAAGCCCTTGCGCGACATTTCCAGTATTGCATCGGAAAGCATGGCATTTTGCGCGACTGCTGGAATTTTGCTGCCGCTATGCATGATGTCATGCACATGGGTAAGCAAGCGCCGGCCGAGACTGCCGCCGGGGTGTGAGCGGGCGAAATCCGCCTCGCCAAACCCTTTCGCGTCGAGCAATGCCATCGCCAGCGCATCGCCCAGCACTAATGCGACGGTGGTGCTGCTGGTCGGCGCTAGACCCATCGGGCAGGCTTCTTTGGCGACAGAACCGTCCAGATGGGCATCTGCAGCCAATGCCAGAGTCGATTTCGGATTGCCGGTGAGGCTGATCAGGCGCGCACCCTGGCGTTTGATCACCGGCACAATAGTCATCAGTTCATCGCTTTCGCCGGAATACGACAAGGCAATAAACACATCCTGAGAAGTAATCATGCCCAGATCGCCATGGCTGGCTTCGGCAGGGTGGACAAAATAAGCGGGCGTGCCGGTACTGGACATGGTGGCGGCAATCTTGCGCGCAATATGTCCGGACTTGCCCATGCCGCTGACGATGACGCGGCCTTCACAGGACAGAATAATATTCAGCGCGCGCAAAAAATTATCATCAACGCGTTGAGTGAGCGCCAGTACAGCTGCTGCCTCAATGTTGATGACTTCGCGGGCAAGGACTAGTGAATGGGGTGTGGCTGTGAGCGGTGTTTTCATGCGGCAGTATTATCCAAAAATTCATTAGCCACCCCTTCCCTTCGCAGGGTTAAGGAGGGGATGGTAACTTCAATATACATTAAGCTTCTACCCCCATCCCAGCCTTCCCCCTGCAAGGGGGAAGGAGTTAGGTTCTAATATGCAATGAGGGATTATAACAGTGCGTATGCTCTGGGGCGAATTTTGAGAATTGCGTATTGTGCTTGGGGGAATTTTGAATTTGGCCAGAACTCAGGCATTATCAGGCCAAGAAGACTATAAATTTTATTGAACAGCATAGTACATGAATAATTCCCTGCAACTTGTATTAATACTCCTTGCCGTTGCGGTGCTGGTGGTGGTCGTGTGCCGCATGCTAAAGCTGCCGGTGATGCTGGGATATCTAACCGTGGGCATAGCGATCGGCCCGCACGCCTTGGGCTGGATACCAGACACGCCTCAGGCCAGGCATCTGGCCGAATTTGGCGTGGTGTTTTTAATGTTCAGCATCGGGCTGGAATTCAGCCTGGCAAAATTGCGCAGCATGAAAGTTATCGTGTTTGGCCTAGGCGGAGCGCAGTTGACATTGACCATGGCAGGCGTGACTGCCGTGGCAATGCTGTTGGGGCTGGACTGGCGTGCAGCGGTGGCGTTGGGCGGGGTGCTGGCGATATCCTCCACTGCCATCGTCAGCAAAATACTGGTTGAACGCGCCGAGCTGAACGCGCCGCATGGCCAGTTGATCATGGGTGTATTACTGTTTCAGGATCTGGCCGTGGTGCTGTTGCTGATTATTATTCCCGCATTGGCCAGCGCTACGGATGAGCTGGCGTTTATGCTAGCGTCAGCCATGCTCAAGGGCGCACTGGTGCTCGGCGTGTTGCTGCTGTTCGGGCAGCGCCTGATGCGCCCGTGGTTTCACTTGGTTGCGCGGCAAAAATCTTCCGAGCTGTTCATGCTCAATGTGTTGCTGATTACCCTGGGACTCGCCTATTTCACCGAGCTGGCCGGACTGTCGATGGCGCTGGGCGCATTTGTGGCGGGGATGTTGATCGCCGAAACCGAATACCGCTACCAGGTGGAAGACGACATCAAACCCTTCCGCGATGTGTTGATGGGCTTGTTCTTCGTGACGATCGGCATGCTGCTCAACCTCGGCGAGCTGCTGCAAAATCTGGGTTGGGTTCTGTTGTTGTTGCTGGCCTTATTATTGTTCAAGGCAACCATTGTTGCCTTGCTGGCACGCTGGTACAAAGGTAATTGGGGGGTGGGCATACGCAGCGGGCTGGGCTTGGCACAGGCCGGGGAATTCGGCTTCGTACTGTTAACATTATCGTTTAATGCAAACTTGTTGCCACATGACATTACGCAGATTGTATTGGCCGCCATGTTGCTGTCGATGCTGGCCGCACCTTTCCTGATTCAATATGCAGATGTGATCGTACGCAGACTTTCCCCTGATGAATGGATGAGTCGCGCGATGCAGATACACCAGATTTCAGCGCAAAGCATGGCGACTAATGAGCACATCATCGTTTGCGGTTATGGGCGTAGTGGGTACTCGCTGGCGCAATTCCTAAAGCGCGAAGGCATTCCGTTTATTGCGCTCGACTTAGATGCACGCCATGTGCGTCAGGCAGTATTGGCGGGCGATACGGTGGTGTACGGTGATGCCAGTAAGCGCGAGGTGCTGATGGCAGCCGGCCTGATGCGTGCCAAGGTGCTGGTGATTACCTACGACGATGAACACTCCGCGCTGAAAATCCTGCACCACGTCAAATCCGCCCGACCCGGTCTGTCGGTGGTGGTGCGCACCGCCGACGACAGACATGTCGAAATGCTCAAGCAGGCAGGCGCAACCGAAGTGGTGGCCGAAGTGCTGGAAGGCAGCGTGATGCTGGCCTCGCAGGCGCTGCTATTGTCGGGCGTGCCCTTCAACCGCGTGTTTCGCCGCATCCAGGAAAATCGCGCGCGCCGCTACAGCGTATTCAGGGGCCAATTTCACACCGCCGATGACAGGGTGGCCGAGGTGACCGACAGTTTGCAGGCGAGCCTGCGCAGCGTGTTATTGACAACACAGGATGCGGCAATCAATAAGACCCTGGGAGAGCTTGATCTGGGCGGGCTGCAGGTCGTCGTCAATGCCGTGCGGCGCAACAGCGTGGCAGGTAGCAAAGTAATCAGTCAGCCTGAGCTTGACTTGATATTGCAGGCGGGCGATGTGCTGATGTTGCTGGGGCAGCAGGAGGCGCTGGTGGAAGCGGAGAAACGGCTGCGTGAGGGGTGACGGTATTTTTTATTCAATGGCAGCCTCTGGCATCCCGTCAAACTTCGGTCGTAATTTGTTGATTTATAAAGAAATTAACGCCCCGCGGATAATAAAATATTCAATATAATCAATAAGTTATGTAAATAAAAGATCCGGGTTCGACAGGCTGGCAGTGTAATGCGTCAAACAGATTGCATCTTATGAGCAGCCCTAGAAATGCCGTCGTCCCCGCGAAGGCGGGGAACCAGATGCTTGATTAGACTGGATTCCCGCCTGCGCGGGAATGACGAAATGTAAATTTTTTAGAGGTAGCCATAAGTTGCATTATTTATGACGCATTACACTAGTTTCAGCAATGCTTACCATAACCACCTAAGCCGCATGTTTTTTCAGCACGGCATTAAACTCATCATCGCTGGCGAAATCACCTGCATCAGCTTCGGTGAGGGCTTGCTGGATTTCTGCAACTTGCCAAGACTCAAGCTCAAGGTAGCGACGAATCACCTCAGCTCCCAAGAAAAACTGAGAGCGGTGCGTTGATTCAGCCAGCTTGCCTAGCTGTTCTTTTATTTCATTGGGAGTGCGTAGCGTTAGGATAGATGCTTCCATGATTGCCTCGTTGTGCATGTATACATACGCAGCATACCGCATTGCTTTGCTGAGGAAGGCAATAAAAAACCCGCAGAAGCGGGTCTGGGTTGTTACAACGAGGGTAACTCTTTAGACACCCATGCAGACGGTGTAGGTGAGTGCATCAGTAATAGCAGCATTTCCAACTGCTGTCATTGGGGTGCCTAAGGCAGTCGCTTCTCCAGCCATCATTGAACCGGTAGCGGTATTGTTGTCGTCCAAAGTAAGGTCAAGTTGTTTAACAAATTTCCCAAGAATGCCAGTCGAGCACACGATGTAGCTGCCGCGAATTGGATTTGCACCAGCAGTTGCATTAATTGGAGTTGTTGTAACACTATTAGTCCCGCTTTGAATTCCGATTTTGCCGCCAGTTGAGTTAACAGGTATGTAGTTGGCATCCGCAGTAAGGGTTGGTCCTGGTGCAAATCCTGCAAGGCGTACATGCTGCCAAAAAAGGAAGCTCTCTGAAGCAACACTGATTGCATTCCAGTTGCCTTCTATCACACCGTTGGCAGTTGCGCATGACCCTGCAGCAGCTGGAGTACATACGGTGCCAGTATTAGCAGGGCTAAATTGTGCATCTAAACTGGCTTGAGTTTGGTCACCAGGGAGTGCACGGTATTTGTCCTGATATCCGTAAATAAAAACAGGGATATTACGAAAGTCGTTAGCAATATTTTTCACCTTGGCGCTATTGATCAATTCCTGACCCTTGAGCACGCCGCCCAGCAGCAAGCCGATAATTACCAGTACGATTGCGATTTCGATTAACGTAAAGCCAGATTGATTCTGTTTCATGTTTATCCTCAGTGAGAAATTACAATTTATTAAATTGACGATATATTAACTCAGCCGCCCGGTTAAAAGTCGAATAAATTCAGTTGGTTGCTATGGGTGGTATGATCCGAAATGTAGCCAGTGCCCGCAAAAGCCTGCTGGATGGGCATTTTCTCGAATAGGGTGAGTGAAAATATCTGTAGCACAGTGTAAAGCGAAGCCTCCAGATGGAGGCGTTTTTTTGACAATGGCAACGAGGACATAAACCGAAGCGTTGAAAATACATTGAAAGTAAAATAGTTGAGTATTGTTTACTTGAATATTAGATTATGCTAATATATATCGAATTAATTAATGCATAAGGAGTCTTAATCATGTTTATGAGCAGTGTTAAAGAAATTGATGCGCCCGAACTTGATCTCTGGGTCAGGGAAAAGCATCCCAATATGCGTATTATTGATGTACGCGGAATGGATGAAATCGCGACAGGAACGGTGTCTGGCGCAGAGGCAGTACCGTTGCATACCCTGCCGGTGAAATTGAACGAATTCAGTCGTGATGAAAAACTGGTATTTATCTGTCGCAGTGGTGCGCGTTCCGCCCAGGCTTGCATGTTCCTGCAACAGCAGGGCTACGACAATGTTTTCAATCTGCGCGGCGGCATGATAGGCTGGATGCAGGGTGGCCTGGAGGCTTCTGCGTTGGCTTGAATCCAGATTATCCCACGCTTCGTCATTCCCGCGCAGGCGGGAATCCAGCAATAAAACATGCTGCGAAGCAGGCAGAGGCAGGGTCGCACGCAGTGCGGGCACCCAACAGCGTACCCCTTGCGAGTGCAAAACCACCATGTCGTCCGCGCTTCGCGGGGTGTTTTTCAATCAACTGGATTCCCGCCTGCGCGGGAATGACGGGGTTTTTGTTTAATGGACAATCTGGCTTGAATCCAAAGCGAGCAGAGTTGGCATAGATGTATAACAAGGGAGGCTTCGGCCTCCCTTGTGTTTTGTATGGGCTGAATTTTGTACGTATGCGAGTGCAACAGGTAAAATTGCAACCCATGACTGAACACACTCCCGCTGCCGAAATAATCGCTCCTCACGCACTGACTCCCCAAGCCCGCCGTGCCGCCCGTATAGCACTGCTGGGTCCGCTGGAGTACCCCGCAGATCTGCCTGTGGTGTTGCGCCGCGAAGAGCTGGCCAAGGCCATCAGTGAGAATCAGGTGGTTATCGTGTGCGGCGAAACCGGTTCGGGAAAGACCACGCAGCTTCCAAAAATCTGTTTGAGCATAGGCCGTGGCGTGCAGGGTGTGATTGCGCATACCCAGCCAAGGCGGGTTGCGGCACGCACGGTGGCGAGCCGCATTGCATTCGAATTGAAGACCGAATTGGGCGGCATGGTTGGTTACAAAATTCGTTTCAATGATCGGGTGTCACCCGACACCTGCATCAAGCTGATGACCGACGGCATTCTGCTGGCGGAAATCCAGTCCGATCCGCTGCTCAAAAAATACGACACTATCATCATTGACGAGGCGCATGAGCGTTCGCTCAATATTGATTTTCTGCTGGGCTATTTTGTGCAAATACTGCCGCGACGGCGCGATCTCAAGTTGATCATTACTTCGGCGACGCTGGATGCGGAGCGCTTCTCAAAACATTTTTCGGGTGCCCCGGTGTTGCAAGTCAGCGGCCGCACTTATCCAGTTGAGGTGCGCTATAAGCCACCGCAGCAAAACGCAGAAGGCGAAATGCAGGATGTGGCGCAGGCGGTATGCAGTGCGCTGGATGAATTAGCTATCGGTGGTTTGCGCGGCGATGTGCTGGTGTTTTTGCCGGGCGAGCGCGAGATACGCGATACCGCCGAAGCCCTGCGCAAGCATCATCCCAAAGGCGTGGAAATCCTGCCGCTGTTCTCGCGCCTGTCGGCAGCAGAGCAGGACAGGGTATTCAAACCCACCTCCGGCATGCGCCGCGTGGTGCTGGCCACCAACGTGGCAGAGACCTCTCTGACGGTGCCGAATATCGGCTATGTGATAGACAGCGGCTTGGCGCGTATCAACCGCTACAGTATCCGCCAAAAAGTGGAGCAGCTGCGCATCGAGAAAATTTCGCGTGCTGCTGCCAACCAGCGCGCCGGGCGTTGTGGCCGTGTGATGAGCGGTGTCTGCGTGCGGCTGTATGAGGAAGAGGATTTTTCTTTACGCAATGAATTTACCGATGCGGAAATATTTCGCGTATCGCTGGCGACAGTAATACTGCGTATGAGTGCTTTGCGTTTGGGTGAAATAGAAAAATTCCCCTTTATCGAGGCACCTGGATCGCGCTCAATTAGCGATGGCTATCAATTACTGGCAGAGCTTGGTGCAATTAATGAAATACGAGAACTGACCCCGCTTGGCCGGGAGCTGGCAAAGTTACCGCTCGATCCAAAAATTGCGCGCCTGCTGCTGGCCGGGCGGCAGTATCAGTGCTTACGGGAGATTCTGGTGATTGCCAGCGCGCTGTCGTTGCAAGACCCGCGTGACCGACCCGCCGAACGGCGCGAGGCAGCAGATGCCGCACATAAGGTTTTTAATGATGAGAGCTCGGATTTTCTGGCCTATATAAAATTGTGGGTGTGGTTTCAGGATGCGCTCAAGCACAAGAAAACAAATCGGCAGTGGGCAACCGAGTGCCGTGAAAAGTTTCTGTCACCGCTGCGTCTGCGTGAATGGCATGAGTTGTATCAGCAGTTGCATGCGCAGGTGGTGGAAATGGGGTTGCGCTTGAATGAACAATCCGCCAGCTTCGAGTCTATCCACAAGGCGCTGTTGACAGGCCTGCTGGGTAATATCGGCTTTAAGGGAGTCGAGCGCGAACCTTATTATCTCGGCCCGCGCGAGATAAAGTTTTTTATCGCGCCCAATTCGGTGTTGGCGAAGAAGGGGGCAAAGTGGATCGTCGCCGCTGAAATCGTGGAGACCACCAAGCTGTATGCGCGATGTGTGGCACGTATCGAGCCGGCCTGGCTGGAAGAGGTCGGCGCGCATCTGATCAAGCGCCACTATTTCGACGCCCACTGGGAAAAAAAGGCCGCGCAGGTGGCTGCGTTCGAGCGCAGCACGCTGTTTGGCCTACTGATTAATCCGAAGAAGCGGGTGCATTATGGACCGATGAATGTTGAAGAGTCGCGCAGCGTGTTTATCCGACAGGCACTGGTGGATGGCGAATTCAACACGATGGCGCCGTTCTTTGCGCACAACCGCAAGCTGATAGAGGACATCGAAGCGCTGGAACATAAATCGCGCCGCCCCGATGTGCTGGTGGATGATGAGTTGATCTACGCGTTTTACGACAGCCGCATCCCGTCGCATATCCACAACGGTGCGGCGTTTGAAGCGTGGCGCAAGGAGGCAGAGCGCGAATCGCCTCAGCTGCTGTACCTGCAGCGCGATGATCTGATGCGGCATGAAGCGGCGGGCATCACCACTGACCAGTTTCCGCCGCAGCTGGTGATGAATAATGTGAGCTACGCGCTGGGCTACAATTTTGCGCCGGGCAAGAACGATGACGGGGTGACGCTGACCGTGCCGCTGGCGCTGATCAACCAGGTGTCGGCGGCGCGCTGCGAATATCTGGTGCCGGGATTGCTGGCGGAAAAAGTGGTGCAACTGCTGAAAACCCTGCCGCAGAAGATACGCCGAAACTGTGTGCCCGTGCCGGAGTTTGCCGCGAAATTCTGTCAGGAAGTCGCACCCTCAGACACCAGTTTGCTACTGGCCCTGTCGCGCTATATTCGCTCACAAAAACAACTAGATGTACCGATGGATGCTTTTCGCCTTGAGCAGCTCCCTGTGCATTTGCTGATGAATTTTGTGGTGGTGGATGAGCATGGTCGGCAGCTGGGCGTGTCGCGCAATTTTGTGCAATTGCGTACTGAGCTTGCGCCACGGCAGGGATCGGTGGTGGTTGCTGTCGCACCAAGTGGGTTGCAGGTGGCTGAAAAAGTGCGCATCACTGAATGGACGCTGGGCGATTTCAAGCAGACTACGGAGATTAACCGCGCAGGTCAAACAGTCACGCTGTTCAATGCACTGGTCGATGACAAGGATGCAGTGGTGTTGCAGGCTTTTGATACGCGTGAAGCAGCACAAGCCGCGCACCGTCTCGGCTTGCGCCGCTTATTCATGCTGGCCTTGAAAGAACAAGTTAAATTTCTGGAAAAAAATCTGCTGTCAGGCAAAGATTACGCGAATTTGGCAATGCAATTCTTACCGTTTGGCAGCGCGCAGGATCTGCAGCGGCAGATTTTCGCAGTGACCTTTGACCGCAGCTGCCTAGCTGATCCCCTGCCCGAGAATGAAAAAGATTTTGCCGCGCGTTGCAAAGATGCGAAGAGCCGTCTTAATCTGGTTGCACAGGAAATCGCGCGCTTGGTAAGTACGCTGTTACAGGAGTATCAAGTGTTGCAAAAAAGTTTGCCTGCATTTAAAGCGCATGGTGCAGTGGTGCAGGACATCAAGGCGCAATGCGAATGGCTGCTGCACAAGGAATTTATCGCACTCACACCGTATGAGCGGCTACAGCATCTGCCGCGCTATATCAAAGTCATGAATGTGCGCCTGGAAAAATTACGCGCAAATCCGGCACGAGATGCGACGCAGTTTGCGCAGATGCAGGCTTTGCAGCAGGCATGGCAACGCAAATTGAATGCACAACAAGGCAATATCGACAACAAGGTGGAAGAATTCGGCTGGCTGCTGCAGGAACTGCGCGTGTCATTGTTTGCACAAGAACTGAAGACGCCGGTGATCGTGTCGGTGAAGCGTTTGCAGAAGATGTGGGAAGGACTTTAACAGGTGCAAGGTTCAAGGTTCAAGGTTCAAGGGGCAAGGGGCAAGGTTCAAGGGACAACACGAGCCTTGCGCATTGAACCTTGATAAATATCACAATTGCATTTTACTTGATCACATATCGTGATATTATTAGTTTATGTACACGCTTGAATACAGCAAACAAGCAATGCGGGCATTGATGCGGATGCCGTCGAATACGTCCGCAACGCTGCGCGCGAAGCTGCTGGAGCTGGCGCAGGATCCGCTTGCCGCGCGCAATGTAAAAAAACTCACCGGGCACCCTGGCTATCGGCTGAGAGTTGGCGACTGGCGGGTTTTGTATCTGTTGGATAACGGCAGGTTGATTGTTTGTGTGGCCGAAATCGGCGCGCGAGGAGGGGTTTACAAATGAAAGTGCAAACCATCGAAAAAAATGGCCAGCCGGAATATGTAGTGTTGCCTTGGGAAGAATATCAGGACATGCTGCAAGCGCTGGAAGATCGCACGGACGCAGCGGTACTGGCGGTTTTTGCCGAGAAGTTGACGCGTGGCGAAGAAGAAACGATTCCCGCTGCTATGGTAGATCGCTTGCTGGCGGGCGAATCGCCGGTGCGAGTGTGGCGCGAGCATCGCAGCCTCACGCAGGCTCAGCTTGCCGAAGCAGCCGGGGTCACGCAAAGTATGGTGGCGATGATTGAGCGTGGTGACCGGCGCGGAACGGTGGATACGTTGGGTGCTATTGCCCGCGCGCTCAAAGTTGACCTGGATGATCTTGCATCAGGTGGGGCGAGCTGAGCAATATTCTGGTTAAATAGAGATTGTTCATTAGCCACCTGCACGGCATTATGTAAGTGCAGGCGCTACATGCGAATCGCACGCAGGGCGTGCTCCTACAAAAAATCCTGTTCAAATGGATAATTTGGGTTAAACCTAAAAGGTAGCATCATGGACGAGCAGTTGCGCAAAGATGCGTTGCAATACCACCGCATGAGCCCAGCGGGTAAAATTTCGGTTGAATCGAGCAAGCCGATGCAGACCCAGCGTGACTTGGCGCTGGCCTACTCCCCAGGTGTTGCGGCAGCGTGTGATGCAATCGTGGCCGACCCCGGCGAGGCGCGCAATCTCACGGCGCGCGGCAACCTGGTGGCGGTGATCACCAATGGCACTGCGGTGCTTGGTCTCGGCGCAATCGGGCCGCTGGCAGCCAAGCCGGTGATGGAGGGCAAGGCTGTGCTGTTCAAGAAATTTGCCGGTATCGATGTGTTTGATCTGGAAATCGACGAGCGCGATCCGGACAAGCTGGTGGATATCATCGCCTCGCTGGAGCCGACCTTTGGCGGCATCAATCTCGAAGACATCAAGGCCCCCGAGTGTTTTTATATCGAACGTAAACTGCGCGAGCGCATGCGTATTCCGGTGTTCCACGACGACCAACATGGCACGGCGATTATTGTGGGTGCGGCCCTGTTGAACGGCCTCAAGGTGGTGGGCAAGAGTGTCGGCGAGATCAAACTGGTCGTGTCCGGCGCGGGTGCTGCTGCCTTGGCCTGTCTGGAGATGCTGGTGTCGCTGGGTGTGAGCATGCAGAATATTATCGTCACCGACATCAAGGGCGTGGTGTACAAAGGGCGCACCGAGGAAATGGATGACAACAAGGCGCGTTATGCGGTGGATACGAATGCACGCACGCTGGCCGATGTAATTGCGGGTGCGGATGTATTTTTGGGCTTGTCGGTAGGCGGCGTGCTGTTGCCGGAGATGGTGCAGAAAATGGCGCAGCGACCGCTGATTTTTGCACTGGCCAATCCGAATCCGGAAATTCTGCCGGAGCAGGCCAAGGCGGTGCGGCCCGATGCGATTCTGGCGACGGGGCGTTCTGATTACCCGAACCAAGTCAATAACGCGCTGTGCTTCCCCTATATTTTCCGTGGCGCGCTGGATGTGGGCGCGACCACCATCAATGAGGAAATGAAACGTGCAGCGGTGTATGCCATCGCCGCGCTGGCGGAGGACGAACAGCATGATGCGGTGTCTGGAGGGTCTGGAGTGCCTGAGGTGTATGGCGAGCTGAGCCCCGGCTTTGGTGCCGAGTATTTGATTCCAAAACCGTTTGATCCGCGTTTGATTACGCTGGTCGCACCCGCTGTAGCACAAGCCGCGATGGACAGCGGCGTGGCGACGCGTCCCATTGCCGACATGGAAGCTTACCGCGAGCAGATTTCCCATTTTGTGAATCAATCGATAAAATGAACCCCTCACCATCCTAGTGTCGCGTCATGCATAAAATGACGGATAAAGTCGTTTCAGTTTCCAAGGGTGGATAAGCGCAGCGCATCCACCATGCGTTCGGTGGATAAGATGCGCAGCCTCCTACACTACGCTCTGCTTCGCATAGGACAAGAACCCCTGCGGGGTGTCGAGCTTAGAGATGACTACAAACGTAACTAATTGATTTTATTAAATATTTTATTTACAGTGATAATTTTAGTTTATTTAAAAATCAATAAGTTGCGGGTAAAATGGGGTTGGGGGATTGAACAGTGTCACGCATTCAGTAACTCTCAATAAGTTAAACTAAAGTCAGGAAATAATATGCAGCATCAATTGAATAACCAGGAAGTCGCGATGTTGCGCAGCGAGGTGGAGATGCTGATGACAGAGCGCAGTAGTTTGCTGAAAGTGGTGGGTGCTGCCGCGGTGCTGATGGCCAATACTGATGGGCGAAATTTGCCTGCGGAAGCGGCAGAGG
Organism: Gallionellaceae bacterium; assembly: GCA_038925245.1. Classification (GTDB taxonomy): domain Bacteria; phylum Pseudomonadota; class Gammaproteobacteria; order Burkholderiales; family Gallionellaceae; genus 39-52-133. Next base: position 17,575 of record JBCKTZ010000003.1, on the reverse strand, counting down.
GGGCGGAAATGCTGTCAATACTTGTCAATGCACTACCCGAAGAGACACTGAAGGAGGCGCTCGATAGTGTGCATGCGGAACCCGGCGCAGGTGATTTATAGAGGTGCCCTAATGAACGAAACAGATTCAAGCAGTGCCGCACCCAAGCCGCTTACTTTCCACCTGTTGCGCTTATTGGCCGATGGTGAATTTCATTCCGGTGAAGTGCTGGCAAAACGCCTTGGAGTATCCCGTGCCAGCGTTAACAATGCCTTGTATGGAATTGAGCAATATGGTCTGACCTTGTATAGCGTGCGCGGCCGTGGTTATTGCCTGAAAAATGCACCGCAATGGCTAGATCTTGCGCAACTAAATAATCAACTAGCCGCTGCGGCAAGCAATTTTCACATCGAGATTGTGGACAGTGCACCATCCAGCAATACCCTGTTATTGCAGCGAGCAGCACAAGGCGCGCCACATGGCAGCGTACTGGCAGTGGAATGGCAAAGTGGTGGACGCGGCCGACTGGGGAGAACGTGGCATTCAGGCCTGGGTAATGCATTAACTTTTTCCTTGTTGTGGCGTTTTGACTGTGGACTGTCGGGATTGTCAGGCTTGAGTCTGGCAGCAGGTGTGGCCATGATGCGTGCCTTGCAAGGGTTGGGTGTGAGCGGTGCAAGTTTGAAATGGCCGAATGATATATTGGGCACAGGCGGTAAAGTTGCGGGGATATTGATCGAAGCGCAGGGCGATATGCTGGGCCCCAGCGCAGTTGTAATTGGCATAGGGATAAATCTCACTTTGCCGCAGCAGATTTTGCAGCGCATCGATCAGCCTGCCGGCGAATTGGCACAGCTCACAGAGGTGTTACCTCAACGAAATTTATTGTTGGCAACCATGCTGTGCGAGTTGTCCTCCGTGTTGCGCGAATTTTCAGCGGATGGATTTGCCGGCTTGCGTGCAGAATGGGAAAGTTATCATGTGTTCCACAACAAACCGGTGCAGCTAATGTTACCAGACGGAAATATAATGAAAGGCATAGTCCGTGGCGTAAGTCAGGATGGCGCGTTGTTGCTGGAAACCGCTTCTGCTGAAAGTGGAATAGCGGAAATACGTGTTTTTCATGCGGGTGAAATAAGTCTGAGAGGCCTAGCTCATGCTTCTATTTGATGCCGGAAATAGTCGATGCAAATGGGCATGGGTAGAAAATGGCTCATGGCTGAGACAGGGCGTGCATGACAATGCGGATGAAGCTGCCTGGAAGGAATTAAAAAATACTTTTGCACTACTAGCGTCACCGAAGAAAATTTTGGTTTCCAATGTAGCGGGAACAATAATAGAGCAGCGTTTGCGTGTAGTGTGCGCAGCTTGGGCCTGCCCAATGTTGTTCATCAAGGCTCAAGCCGAGCAGTGTGGCGTGCGCAATAACTATGAGCAGGCATCACAACTGGGCAGTGACCGTTGGGCAGCACTGATAGCAGCCTGGCACCACGTTAGGCAGGCTTGTGTGGTGGTTAATTGCGGCACCGCGACAACGGTGGATGTGCTGTCTGCTACAGGGGAGTTTCTAGGTGGCCTGATTCTGCCGGGGTTGGAATTAATGCAGCGCAACTTGCTGAGTAATACCGCCCAGCTTGGAAGAGAAAGTATCGGCTCAGAGAGTGGCGTATTGCATGATTTTCCACGCAACACCAATGATGCAATTATGAGCGGCGCGATACGTGCCACAGCCGGCGCAATTCAACACCAATATACCCTGCTGGCAGCGCGGGGTGATGCGGTTTGCATATTAAGCGGCGGTGCAGCAAACAGCCTTATGCCGCACCTTGGGATTGCCGCTACCCAGGTAAATGATTTGATTTTGCATGGCATGCAAATTATTGGGCAGAATTGTTCACCCTAGAAAAAGCAGTTCGATCCGCAGATTGCGCAGATTAAATTGATTATCAAGCAGATACAAATAAATCTTATTCACCAATTTGGTGAAACTGGTAAGGCAGGTAATCTTTTGTCTAATCGCGTTAATCTGTTTAATCTGCGGACAACTGCTTTTTTAGGTTTATCAATAATAGAATTAGAAACGGTGGCAAGATGAAGTGGATATTTAGTATTTTATTTTTGTTGAGTATTGCACTTTTTGCGCTGATGCAGTGGGGCGGAGCGTTGACCGGTTCAGTCAGAAATGCGCAAGGACTGGCTGAGCTGAATCCGGAAAAGATCCTGTTGCTGGACGCATTGCCTGCACCGGAGATACCGTCCTTGTCAGTACCGTTACCGGTTCCGGTAACAGCAGCAACGCCGAACGGGAAAACAACGGCAATTAAAACCTGCATGGAATGGGGCGAGTTTTCCGGCACTGACCTGGCGCGAGCAGAAAATGAACTCGGCAAAATGAAGCTGGGCGACCGGCTTGCACAACGCACTGTAGAGTATGCCAGCGGGTATTGGGTATATATCCCGCCACTCCGCAACAAGGACGCTCTTAATAAAAAAATTGCAGAGATCAAGACTATTGGCGTGGAAGATTTTTATGTGGTGAAGGATCCCAAAGATTGGTACAACGCAATTTCTTTGGGAGTGTTCAAAACCGAAGAATCAGCAAAAAACTTTCTGGCGATATTGAAGAAAAAAGGCATACGTACAGCGAAGGTGAGCGAACGCAAGCATAAACTGAAATTTGCGGTGTTTCTAATTAACAATGCTGATACAGAGCTTGCTACACATCTGACTACGCTGCAAAAAGACTATATCAATAGCGAGTTGAAGCATGTTCCATGCAATAATTAAGCTTGATACAAATTAACCGGGTCATGTAACTGGTCAATTGACAGACATGGCGATTGACAGACATGGCTTAAATCAGGAAAATGCTGCCTCCTTGAGTTGAAGGTCAAAAAAGTGACCGGACATCAGATAGTAATAGTATTTCGCATCATTAACTTTGGGTGATATAGCTCAGTTGGTTAGAGCGCAGCACTCATAACGCTGAGGTCGGTGGTTCAAATCCACCTATCACCACCAATAAAAAGCATTAAAATCAATAATTTATATATTTTAGTGCAAGACATGAGTAGTATAGTAAACGCTATACTACTTTGCGTCAGTAACTCCTTCAATGCGCACTTCATAGTGCGCATTTTCTTGTCTAAAAATTCTCCTAATGCTTGCTGTTATGAGCTTGTGTGAAAATTCACAGTGAATATGACGATGAACCCCAGTAAAAAGAGTCGTCAATGCGCTACACCAGCGCGTGTACCGCATCGGCTTCGATGCTCAATACTTTGCGTGCGAGCGCCTCCGGATAGCTGTTTTATTCATGGTGGCGAATTATAGCCAAGGAAGCTTGCAAACTATCATTCCTATGGCGTCGATACATTTCTGCTATTTGCCCTATAAATTGGCGCTTTATTTGGCGACCTATTAATGCCGGCCCGATAACAGGGGGTAGCCAGAAGTTTGGCCGAAGGCGCGCGTTGTACGTTACGTTTGTTTTCGAACCTGCTTGGCTTATCTTTACCTCGCCTTGCACAGTCAAGTTTCCGGAAATGGAGCGCAACGTCACCAGTCCATTTGAAGAAAACACGACATCCATAACCACTTCGATGGGAAACTCAACGAAGAGAAAATCAGCCACGCCCTTCAGCTCAACCACCTTATGATTTTTTTCTGCATAAATCAGCTTGGTGGATTGAATGTCAGGTACGAATTGGTGCATGCGCTCATAGTCTGTCAGTACATCCATCACCTTCTCGGGGGTGAGGGGTATAGAGAAAGCTACTTGTACCTGCACGCTTCCATTGTGAGCTAGCCATTCAGTATTTACTTCTAGAGAATCAGCAAGGCCGTATCGTGGAACATAGCAGAGAAGTCCGGCAACGATGAAGTGTAGAAGCCGCTTTGAGGTCATTTGACAAAGACTTCCGTCAGCATCAGTGCAAACACCGCTACCGACGCCACACTAAGAACCAGTACCGCAGCCGCAGCACAATCCTTGGCGACCCGGACAAACTCTGCCTGGGCTGGATGCAGTCCATCCAGTGTCTGCTCCAACGAAGTGTTTATTAACTCCGCCCCTAATACCAGAGCGATCATGACAATGACGAGCGCTATCCACAGCAGTGGTGGAGATAGCCAAAGGGTGAAAAGCAAGGCCGCACTGCCGAGTAGCAACTCAATACGGAAGCTGACGTCAAGACGAAAAGCACTCTTCACTCCCTGACATGCATACCCATAGCGTTTGTAAAAAGGTTGACCTTTCATAATTTATCCTAAATTCCTCAGTTAATGGGTTCGTAGGTGCGAATTTACCTCGCAGAGGCTCTTGCGCCCTGTGGGTGTTCGCATGTTCAACGAGTTATGTGCGAATGAATTCGCACCTACGACAGCGACATAATTCGTTGAAGTATAGGGGTTTTGTTCATAAAATCGTGCTTATCCGGTTAGCGCCCACAACACACTATACTTGGGGACGCTTGGATGCTAACCGGATAATCAAGGCTGAAAGATTTACCCCCACCCTAGCCCTCCCCCTAAAAAGGGGAGGGGATCAAGTTCCTTCCCCTTTTTAGGGGGAAGGTTAGGATGGGGGTGTAAACGTTCAGTTCTCACCACCTTGGGGTTTGGGCGCTAACCAGATAAGCACGCATCAACTGAGGAATTTAAGTTTATGGCAACTCCCAAGTTAAAGTCATACTTTGTCTATCTATGCTGAATTTTGGAGATTTGCTGTTTGCTGCGCGAGACGATTCCCAAAAAACTTTCCCGATCCCGTATCCCAGCAGGCTACCCGCCACTGTGTCTGAAATCCAGTGATTTCGGCTGCCTACTCGCGCGAGGTTGGTTAAGGCCGCGACCCCATATAGCCAAGGCGCATCGTACTCCTCCGCAAACGGTGTGAGCACCGACCATACGATAATAGTATGCCCGGAAGGGAATCCATCTGTGCCGGCTTTTGCCGATCCGGCAAAGGGTTCGAAGTGATTGTTGCCAAGCGCAGCATACGGGCGGGCTCTGCCCGTTACATATTTAATCCCTGTGCTCACCATCAATGCGGCACTGCCCGCCTCCAAAGCAGCGTAGCCAGTGCGGGAACGAACTGGGTCGTTGTCCAGCGCAAACACGGCGGCCCCCGAGAAGGCGACAAGTGGCACCAAAACATTACCGATATTATTTACTGAATCCAGCCAACGATTTTGTGAATGACTAGCGAAAAAATTGTCAGCACTCTTGTCCAGCAGGCTACTGCTCAGCACCAAGCCCGCGCCTATTGCCCCTGTCATGAGCCAACTTTGATCCATTGCATAGCTCACTGCATTGCTGAGGTCATTTTTTACCCGGATAACTGGAGTCAAGACAGGGGAAAAATTACCCTCAAAAGTATTTTGGTCAATAGTAGGCTCTATGTTTGTCAACAGCGCGGACTGGGTAGAGGGGATAGGGGTGATAACCCAGCAGGGAAGCGCCAGCTTAGTGTCACTGACGATGATATTGAGATAGTGCTCCTGGCGCGGCAGGTCGATAAAATCACAGGTCATCATTAGATAAGGAGTCGTAAATTAATAACATGGCCGTTTAGATATTACAGGCCGGATCAACCCATATTGTCCATTAAACCAAAAAAACCGTCATTCCCGCGCAGGCGGGAATCCAGTTGATTTAAATATACCCCGCGAAGCGGGACAATGCTGCTGTTTTGCACCCGCAAGGGGTACGCTGTTGGGTGCCCGCACTGCGTGCGACCCTGCCTCTGCCCGCTTCGCGGAATGTTTTATTGCTGGATTCCCGCCTGCGCGGGAATGACGAGGTGCGGGATTATTTGGGTCCAAGTTATTATTTTACGACTCTTAAAATTTCGTCTCAAGAGAGGCGCCTCGTTAACGTGAAACACGCGCAGCGTTCGTTGTCATTCATCTGGCCCGCCAACCGCTCTGGCACCCGCAGGGGCATAGCCCGTGTCGAGTCTGCTGCGCGAGATGGTCGTGTTGTATAAGGCGATACTGCGGTTAAGTCTCGCTCCACCATCACGTGTCAAAGGGTTATAGACAAGATTGGCCACGCCGCCACCGCGGGAGGTTGTCATCACATCGAAAGGAATCCTGAGATAGATTCCCTTGTCGAAACTGCCTTCCCCGAACTGTATGCTTGATACATTGGTTTTCGTGGCCCAAGCGCCCATCGTGACGCCGTTGTTGAAGCTCCGGCCGATGTCAAGCGTGGCCCCCATATCGCCCGCCAGATAGCGTCCGACGTTCAGTTTCACCTGGGTGGATTTCCAACCGGTATCCCAGTAGGCCGTGGCGTGGCCGGTGGCCACACGATAACCGGTCTGCGAACCGGCATTTTTAAAACCGAAGTCCTGCTGAAAATTGCGCTGTTGAACCAAATTAGCGTCGATGCCAAAGGCGAAGGGGCTGTGCCAGGGACGGTAGAGCCATTCGCCGCCCACGCCGGCGAACATGCTCTCCAGATAGCCGCCGTAGACGCTGTAGAACTGGTTCCCACCCAGCTTGCCCATGTGTGTGACCTGCAGATTGGGCACGGTGACGGGGGACGTGGTCATGTACTCGCGCTGCAGGGTGCGTACACGCGGCAGATTGCTGAATCCGGTGTATTTGAACTTGTCAAAATTATCCAGCAGCGCGAGGCTGACAGCGCCGGTTATCGAGGTGTCCTCGGAAAGCTTTAATCTCGCCGGTGCAGCAACACCGGCCTTGAACAGGAGGAACCCGTCGGGTCCGCCCAGGTTTTGCTGCCAGCTCGGCACGATCGAATAGGCAAACCGGGGTTCGTTTCGGTCCCACAGCGGTGCGGTCGGAAATTGAGCACGTGGCTCGGTCGCGAAGATGGGCTGAATTCGATCGGGCATCACCTGCCGCTGGACGTTCTGCTTCACCCAGGGTTCACGCAGGATCACGCGCTCCGCCATGGGGATGCCCTGCTCGGCAAAAATCACGATAAATTTGTGAATCTCGGCCGGAGCGTCTCTGTGCAGCACGGCCGTCATGCGTTCGATACGGTTATTCCAGTGGGCGCCACTAGCACCATCGATGACGACCTCAAGCACGTTACCTTCGCGGCTGATCTGGCGCACCGGCCAACCGCTCATTGCGGAGATGTCGCTAGCGGTTGCCACCCAAACGGGTTGAGTCGTCGGGCGGCCCGCAACGATCCGTGGTGTCGGCATATCCGACACCTTGGGCGCGTTCATCCTGTCGAGCGGGGTATGCCAGGTCAGGCCCAGCATCAGCGTATCGCCGCGCTGGAAGCCGACGGCGATATCGACGCCAGGGTTATACTGGTAGACGATGCCAAGGTTGATGGGTGTTCTTTGTGCTTGGTTGTTAGTCTGCGGTTCGCGCTGGTAGTTGTTGCCGTCGTATTCTGCCTTGAACAGCCATTTTTCCGAAGGGCTGTGGTACTGTACACCGCCGAAAAGGGCAGCGGCGCCACGGAAAAACAAGCCTGTATTGACGTCGCCGCCTGAGGGCCCAGTCGGTGCGGCACGAGTATCGAAGTCCTTGCCAAGCAGCGACAGCGGATTGCTAATGTTGCCGCTACTCCCCATGTAACCCCAGCCCATGCCGAGGCTCCAGTCAAAATTGCCGCTGCGCTTGTTCGCGACCAGGTATTCGCTGGAGAAAAGGCCGGTGCCGCCGACGTCGGTAATGCCGACGGCGAACTGGGGTAAACGCGCAGTTTCCTTCATCAATCTAATCTTGACGTCGACGCTCTTGTCCTTGTAAGTCTGATTGCCCGAGAGTTCGGCGGAACCATACAGGCGGTTACGGATATTGGTGTATCGAAACCCCGCCTCTAGCCAGTCAAGCGGCTGTAACAGGACACTGCTGCGTTCATAGGGGTGCACACGGCTGTAATGGAAGCGCGCTTCCCCAGCCTTAGCCATACGCGCCGTTGGCGTCTGCAACAGGCCGATGAGGCCCCAGTCGTTCGCGCTGATCACCGCGTCCCGCGTCGGGCTGTCCGGCATAACGGCTGACACGGGTTCGACGCCCGGCGGCGCATCGGCGGCGAGCAAGGTGTCGTAGCCCTGGGTCGCAAGGAATTCTGCCAGCATCGTCGAGAACTGCGGTGACCAGCCCGCGTCGCGCGCCGGCGCCCAGATTAGCGCGCCCGGCGCCGCCTCATCCTGGGCCTGCGCATTCCAGCGAGCAATGCCAAAATTGCGAACGGCTCCGTCGGCTTGCACCACCCAGGCACGATCCATCCGCTCGACGCGCCCGGGCTCACAGGCCCTCAGGTAGTCGCGGGCCTCGCTGCCCGTCCGATGGGGGAGTGTGCAGCGTTTGCCCTCGTTGGTGAGGACGCTGACCGTCCTTGGGAGCTGCGGTAACGCAAGCGCATGATTGTATTGCAGAACCGGATCTTCCTTTGGGTGCGCCTGCAGCCAGCGCGCGTCTGCGCGCGGCACAGGCAGGCGACCTGTCACCGGCAGGGCCTTGATCATCCGGGTGAGATTCGCGCGCGCCGCCGCGGGTGCGGTTTCGGTGACGGCCAGCCAGATGAGGAGATTGCGTTTCAACCCGGCCTGGGCGTAACGCTCGGATGGTACCTGCCAGAGAAGGCCGGTGGGATAGGCTCGCGGGTCGCTCGGCTGGCGCAGCAGCCAGTCGCTCAGTCGTTCGCCCGGGACGGGAGCGGACACGTTGGTGGATATTTGCGGCGAGTGCACCGGTGCGGCTACCTGTGGCGCTGGCGCTTGAACGAACACCTGAGGTGCGGATATTGAATTAGGCACCTCAGCCACGGATATCTGATTGGGCAACTCAGGCGTGGATAGCTGAGCGGGCAACCGTAGCGCGAGCACCTCTGCATGCAGCGCCACGCTCCAGCAAGCCAGAACGCCGAGCAGCACCCTCGCGGTTGCGCGGCTTACTGCGCCGCCGGCCATGTTTGCCATGCGAGGCAGAGATCCAGGGACAGGCACTGCTCCCCGTAGATCACGCGGGGTTCGCCATCAATTACGCGTAGGGCGTAGCGGGCCGAGGGCAGGCCGTCCGCCTGGCCGCGCACCGCTTCCTCGAACCAGCGAAAATCGCCGGCGCGCACGCCTACCAGTTTCGAGTTGGGGGGGACGGCTACGGCATAAAGCGACACGGACTCAACGATACCAAAGCGGTAACCCGGCATTTCGTCGCGTTCGCGCCGGTAGTCGGTCGCTGCTCCGGCCGCATTTTGTCTGCTCACTTCTTTCCAGGCGGGAAGGGACGAGTTTCGTACCGCGCGCCAGTCTGTTTCAAGACCGGCTGTGGCAACGAGGCGACCATTTTGCAGGCGCATGAGCTCGCCCTCGCTGCTGTACCAAGTCTGGATTTCCCCCTCGGCATGGGGCTCGACATAACCCAGCACCATGAGCACCACGCGGCCGCGTACTGTGACGCGCAGATAGCGCAGGTCCGGATTAAGCTTCAGTGCGTCGACATCCTGAACCGGCCCGCGAATGGCAACGCGAACCGTTTGCGTTATTGGCGTCGTGTAACCACAGCCGCCGAGGAAAAGCGCGGTCAGCGCCAGGCATAGTGATAGTAAGCGGAACCGGTGATGTATCATTGTCGTGAAGCACCCAAAACAAAAGGCCTCAAGGATAGACCCTTGAGGCCTTTACTATAGCCGGTAAGCGACAGGAAAAGCTTAGTACACCGTGCCGACCGTGCCGATCGTGCCGACCACCGCGCCACTAGTCGACAATGTTGTGCCGGTGGTACCTGTGGTCCCAATTGCGGCAAGGGCAAGGACGTAGAGCGCGAGGGTATCGTTGGCCAAGCCCGCGGCTAGGTTGGCAGCATCCACAGCTGCCTTCACGTTGACTTGCGCTTCCCCTAAAAGTGAAGTTAAGGCGTCAGCCCTCTGGACGTGCGTGGTGGCGGCATCCACTGCGGCGAAAACGGCGAGGCGGTAGCTATCCATGTTGTTGGCCAAGTTTTGCGCAGCTACGGCAGCTGCCCTGGCCGTGGTGGCGGCGTTCGAGCTGAGGGCAGCCAGCTGAGCTGCGGTCATACTGGTGGTGGCGGCGGAAGCTGCGGAAGCAGCAGCCGTAGCCGCAGCGTTGGCGGCGATAGCAGTAAGATTAGCAGCAGCAGCTATCGCTTTGGTTGCGGCCACATCCAACAGACCACCCGCCCCCGCCGTCGTGACGTCTATCGTTGTGGCAGCTGCATCAATAAGGCCTCTGGCTACCACCGCTGCCTTTTGGGCGGCGTCGGTCTTAGCGTAGGCGAGGGCGGCTTTAGCGCCGGTAGCAGCGGTAGCAGCGGTAGCTGCCGTCGACGATGTGGTGGCGGCGACCGCTCCGCTACTACCGCTTGAAACGGCGACAGCGACTGCCACCACGGCTACGGCGACGGCTACCTGACCCATTGTAATGCCGCCGACAGCAGCACCCTTGGCAGCACCCGCACCAGCGGCAGCACCCGTACCTGCACCCTGTGCGTAAACCTGACTCGTAGCAAACAACGACGCCACCAAGACAGTAAGTATTTTTTTCGTAAACATTTTCGTAGGCATGTGATTAACTCCCGTTTAATTGAATTTTAAAAATATCAGTAAAGCTTGCCTTTGACCCCATCGGTCGCATCATAACGAGTATATTGCGTGTATACGCAATGGTGTTTGTACATGATTGGAATGAACTATACAGTCTGAATTTTATTTTGTCACTATATTTTTGTCACTATATTTTGAGCCGGTTCGGCTTGGAATGGAAAATATGCTTTTCAATCGAATTTAAGTCAAGTCGGAACCGTCAGCGGCAGTCGCCGTGATCAAAAATGATAGGCGGCTTTGCCTCCGAATTCATAGGTATTGTTTCGCGGTTCAACGACTCTTGGCACGCCTCCGCTTTCCGACTCCTCGACGCGCCAAAGTGTCAGGGACGGCCCCACGGACCAGGTGTCGAATCGGACCATCGTACTCAGAAGCAAGCCATAACCATTACGCTGCCGGAGGCTGACATCCTGGTAAGTGGAAACGGCCTCCGAGAGCTTTGCGTCCTGTTGCCCGCGAATTAGATGGCTGTATTCCACCGTGGTATGGAGCTGCTTTTTATTGGCTAGATTCATTTTGTGGGTCACGCCGATGGGCAGCGTATAGTAGGTGTTTTCTCTGCGGTAGCCTGCCGCGCCAGTGGTGGTCAAGCCACGCAGATCATTGAAGAGATACCGGTAGCCTAGGCCTACGTAGGGCGACAGGGTATAGCCCGATAAAATAAAGTCCTTTCCAATAAGCATCTTAGCTTCGTAATACCAGTCCGGCCGATTGTCCATCGAGCCGGTCAGCTTACTGCTGTAGTCGCCTTTTCCAGTGGCGTAGCGAAGATTGCCACGCAGGAACCAGCCATCGCTGCGATTGGGCGATTGGGAACCGATGGCATAGGTGCCTGTGTAGTCGAACCCGATCTTGTTGGCCTTGATCGACATATGGCCGGGCTCGGCGTACTCGTAGTTTGTAGCGCTGACACCGAACTCGTTTCCCGTCCTGGTAGCCAGCTCGGTACTTTGAGCAAGTGAGGTTAACGGCGTCAGGCAACAAGCCATCGCCATCGCTGCGATGGCCTTGCGGAGGCTCATGGATCGTTCAGAGTTCATTATGTTCAACATGGGAGAAGTATGGCGGATGCCGGATGCTGTTGTCAATTGATCTAGTACCATGTAACACATTAAATGACGGATAGAGTTGTTTGAGCATTGGTAGGGTGGATAAGCGCAGCGCATCCACCATGAATACCATAAAACCTCATTCCATTTCCATTTGATATATGGTTTCCGGTTGTCCGATATTACCCCAATTCACGTCATACCAACCTGCTGCAACCGCCTTGTGGAACGATGAATGCGGCCATTGCGCAGGGGATGAGGACAAACCATGTTTGACGGGATTGTAATGAATGTAATCCATGTGCCGCTGCCAATCTTCTTCGTTTCGTATGCAATGCTCCCAGAAGCGGCGTTGCCAAACATCTTTATTCTCTTGGGCGATTTCCATCTGCACCGATACGTTTAGAGACATATTTCTTGGTTTCCCGCCATCGCCCTGAGAAATCAACATCGCCCTCAGGCATCCGCCAAATGCAATGCAGATGGTCGGGTAACATGACAATGGCGTCGATTATAAACGGGCGATGTGCCATTACCTGATGGAATGCGGCACGCAACAGTGTGACATTATTCCGGAACGGCGAAAATCGGTCGGCGGTGATAAGTTACGACAGTGAAGAAATAAACCCCGCCGGGGATGAAAATACGCCGGTAATCGCTCATAGTTTGGTTTTAAGTTGGTGGATGCGCTGCGCTTATCCACCCTACAAAATTTATCCGCAGTTATAAAATGTTACATGGTACTAGGTTGATCACAACAAAGCTCTCAGCCAGCCCAGCCTTGACAGCTTTGTCAAGTTTGCGATATTGTATCGCGTTGATAAATAATGGCTGGTGTTGGTTAAAGGGGTGTTGGTAAATGAATTGGGATGTCGCAAGAAATAATTTGGCCCGTTGTGCACGCAGTGCTGCTACGCTGCTGTTGCCACTCGCGTTGTTGTTACCCATTACGGTAATGGCACAGGTTCCGGGCTTTGGCATTGGTGGTGCAAGCTCAGGCGGTGGACTTTTATCAGGAATGCCTGCTAGGGGCACTCCGCTGATTACGAATTCCTCGGCGAGCGACGCTGGGACGTCGGACAGTGCTAAGTTGCTGCAGAAAAAGGCCATAGATAAAAATAATAAATTCGAGCCAAAAATTAGTCATGCCACTGTTGACGAAAATGCTTATAACGAATTCCAGGATTTTGTCGCTCAATCTGTGGGACGGCAATTGCCTATGTATGGTTACAGTTTGTTCGGTGACGTGCCTGACACTTTTGCTCCAGTAGAAAACATCTCTGTTACACCTGATTATCTGATTGGCCCCGGCGATGAAATTATCATAAAAACATGGGGTCAGGTTGATATCGACTTTCGTGCGGTGGTGAACCGCAACGGAGCGATTGCACTGCCCAAGGTGGGTAGTGTCAATGTTGCAGGCATTCGCTATCAGGAGCTGCAAAGTCACCTTAAGAGCGCCATTGGACGTGTGTTCCGCAACTTCGAATTGAACGTCACTCTGGGCGAGCTGCGCTCCATACAAGTGTTTGTGGTGGGGCATGCCAAGCGGCCAGGGGGCTATACAGTAAGTTCCCTGAGCACCTTGGTGAATACCCTGTTCGCTTCCGGCGGACCTTCTGTCAATGGCTCGTTGCGCAACATCCAGGTCAAGCGTAATGGTGTGATAGTAACCGAGTTCGACATGTACGATCTGCTGCTCAAAGGCGACAAGACCCAAGATATTTCTTTGCTGCCAGGTGATGTTATTTACATACCGCCAGTGGGTCAGCAGGTGGCCGTTTACGGTGGAATCAATACGCCTGCCATCTACGAACTCAAACACGATAAAACATCCCTGTCCGACTTGCTGGAAATGGCGGGCGGACTGATCACCACAGCGGCTGGGCAGAAAGTACTGCTGGAGCGCATCCAAGAGCGCAAGGTGCGCAAGGTGGATGAACTGAAGTTGGACAATGCTGGTCTGGCGCACCTAATCAAAGATGGCGATCTGGTGAAAGTGTTTTCCATAGGAGCAAAGTTTGATAATGCCGTCACCCTGCGCGGCAATGTTGCTTATCCCGGGCGCTATCCGTGGAAAGAAGGCGTACGCGTAAAGGACCTGATTCCGGATAGGGAATCGCTTATCGTGCCGGGATACTGGTTCCAGCAAAACCAGGCAGCGCTCGTAAAGAAGGACCTGATTCCGAAGAAAGACCTGATTTCGGAGAAAGAGCTGATTCCAAAGAAGGGCCTAATTTCAGAGAAGGACCTGACTTCAAAGATGGATCTGATTTCGGAGAAAGACTCGCTTATCGTGCCGGGATACTGGGCGCAGCAAAACCAGGCGGCGCGCGAAACGATTGAGGATGAAGAGCGGCTGCTGACCGGGAGTATCAGGCGCGGCAAGGCGGAAATCAATTGGGACTATGCACTAGTCGAGCGCCTGAACAAGGATGATCTCACTACCCAGCTGATCCCCTTTAACCTGCGCAAAGCCATCAGCGAAAAAAACAGCGAGCATAACTTGATGTTGCAAGCGGGCGACAGCATCACTATTTTCTCCCAAAAGGACATTCAGGTTCCGATTGCCAACCGTAGCATATATGTCCGGCTGGAAGGCGAAGTGGCCAATGCCGGTGTCTACCAGATTGAGCCTGGAGAGACGCTGCTCCAGCTTGTCGTGCGTGTCGGTGGATTAACCGCTGACGCTTACCTGTTTGGCGCGGAATTCAACCGCGAGTCGGTGCGTGTGATGCAGCAAAAAAAGCTCAACCAGATGATCGATAAAATGGAAGATGCAATGCAGCGTAATCTTTCTAGTCAGGCACAGACCACCCTTAATGCGGGAGACCTCGGCCGCAACCAGACGCAGGCAGTGGCCCAGACCGCCTTGATAGAGCGCCTGCGCAAAACCCAAGCGACGGGTAGAGTGGTGCTGGAAATTTCTCCGAACAATAACGGGAAAATAAGTAACTTGCCCGATCTGGCATTGGAAGATGGCGACCGTTTGATGGTGCCCGCCAAGCCTGCCACGGTCAGCGTGATGGGCGTAGTCTATAACGAAAATTCTTTCCTCTATCGCCCCGGCAAGCGCGTGGGCGATTATCTTGAGCAGGCCGGTGGCCCGACACGTGATGCAGACGCTGCGCGCATGTACCTGTTGCGCTCGGATGGCACGGTGCTGAGCGCACAGAATTACGGCTCATTCTTCAACTCATTCTCCGGGCAGACGCTGCAGCCGGGCGATGCTGTCATCGTGCCCGAGATGCTGGACAAATTTGTGTTCACTAGAGAATTCAAGGACTGGACGCAGATATTCTTCCAGTTCGCCCTGGGCGTAACTAGCCTCAAAGTGCTAGGCATTTTCTAGCAAGGTTCAAGGTTAAAAACAGGTGCAAGGTTCAAGGTTCAAGGGGAAAGACAGGTTCAAGGTTCAAGGGGCAAGTTAACTGCGCAACCCATTGCACCTTGTACCTTGCACCTGCTTTTACTTTAACTTGAACCTTGAACCGTGCTTATCCGGTTAGCGCCCACAACACACTACACTTGGGGACGCTTGGATGCTAACTGGATAAGCACGCCTTGAACCTTGCCCCCGCTTTTGCTGTTGCTTTTGCTTTAACTTGTACCTTGAACCTTGAACCTTGAGCCTGCCTTTAACCTTGAACCTTTTACCTGTCCTTTCAAATGTCCGAAAACCAAAAACAAAACAACGAAGCACAACAGCCTGAAGAAGGCGAAATCAATCTGCTCGAATTGCTCATCGTTCTGGTCAAAAATAAAAAAATGATCCTAGGCGTGACCTTCGCCGCCGCACTGCTTGCCGTGGGCTTCACGCTGCAAAAGCCGAATATTTACACCGCCACGGCTAAAATCATCCCACCGCAACAAAGCCAGTCATCTGCCAGTGCCTTGCTCAGTCAACTGGGTGGAGGTGCATTGGGGGGCATGGCTGGAATGGCGGGTATTACAAATTCTAATGGCCTTTACATTGCGATGCTGAAGAGTCGCAACATCACTGAGCAAATCGCGAGTCGTTTTGACTTGCAGACGGTCTATGGAACGAAGACTTTGCCAGGCACGCTAAAAGCACTGGAAGAAGTAAGTGTGTTTGCAGTCGGGAAAGATGGTGTTATGACCATGGAGGTGGATGATAAAGACCCTAAACTCGCGGCAGACATTGCAAATGCATATATCGAAGAACTCAGTAAATTAATGCAAACCTTTGCGCTGACTGAAGCTGCGCAACGTCGACAGTATTTTGAATCGCAAATAAAACCCGCCAAAGATAAATTGACCGATGCCGAGATTACTCTCGACAGAACGCCCAACACCAGCTTGAAGTATATGGATGCAGTTAGGAACTTGAAATATCAGGAAGCGATATATGAAATGATGGCCAAGCAGTTTGAAATGGCCAAACTGGACGAGTCCAAAGACGCGCCGTTCATCCGGGTATTAGAAAAAGCCACGGTACCCGAGAAGAAATCCAAACCCAATCGCAGCAAGAGCGTTATTTTGGCAGCGCTGCTAGCATTCTTCTTGGCAGTGATCTTGGCCTTTGCTAGAGAAGCCATGCAGCGCGCCAAAGAGCAGCCGGAACAGGCCGAGCGCCTGCAGAAGCTGCGCCGGGCATTCCGCTGGCGGGGTTGATGGGCGACAGTTTTTTGTCTGGAACGGGGCTGCAATACACCACCCCAGAACTTAATGCATATGCCATGTCGCCGACAGTAAGAGGCTCACCATACGCATAAGGGCGCCTCTCAAAATTCATATTTTGTCATTCCCGCGAAGGCGGGAATCCAGTCCAATCAAGCATCTGGTTCCCCGCCTTCGCGGGGACGACGGCATTTTTAGAGTCGCCCTTAAATTACGGTGCATTCTCTGTGGCTTGCGTTGTGTATTTGAATAAATTTAGCGAGGTGTTCCATGATTTTAATTCTAGCTTCCAATACCGATCAGCAAAGTAGTGAATACAAACAACTGACAACCTTCCTGGCTGGACTGGAAGGCATTAGCACACGTGTGCACATTGAACGTGGCGCAGAAACAACGCTGACCGAAATTTATCTGATAGGCAATACTAAGGCGTTGGACATCAAGGACATGAGGGTGCTGCCCTGTGTGGAAACTGTGGTGCGAGTGTCGGAGGAGTACCGTGTGCTCGGGCGTCACCATGACGACCCGCGACCCTCGCATTTTGAATACAAGGGCGTGCGTTTTGGCCAGGATACCCTTAACGTCTTTGCCGGGCTGTGTGCGGTAGGCGAGCAGGAGCATGTAGAAACCATGCTCAAGGCCTTGCGCGACAATGGCCAGGTTTGCACGCGCATGGGTGCTTACAAGCCGCGCACCAGCCCTTACGCTTTTCAGGGTCATGGCAAAAAATGTTTGCCCTATGTGTTCGATCTGGCAGGGAAGTACGGCATGAAGGTAGTCGCGATGGAGATTACCCATGAATCCCATTTGGATGAGATTCGCGAAGCGTTGCAGAAAACCGGCAGCCCTACCGGCGTGATGCTGCAGATAGGTACGCGCAACACGCAGAATTTCGAGTTGCTGAAAATTGTCGGGCGGCAACAGGAATTTCCGGTGTTGCTTAAGCGCGGCTTCGGCATCACGCTGGATGAGTCGCTGAATGCCGCAGAGTATCTGGCCAGTGAGGGTAACCGCAATGTGGTATTCGGCTTGCGCGGCATGAAAACCAATATGGGCGACCCGCACCGCAACTTTGTCGATTTTGCCCATGTGCCAGTAGTAAAGCGCCTGACCCGCATGCCGGTATGTATCGACCCTTCACACTCGGTTGGCACTCGCAGCGCAGCACCGGATGGCATACTCGATGTGATGCACATTACCGCGCAAGGCGTAATGGCTGGTGCCAATATGATATTGGTGGACTTTCATCCAGTCCCTGTCAAAGCACTGGTGGACGGCCCGCAGGCGCTATTATTGAAGGAGTTGCCGTATTTCCTTGAGGATGTGCAGATTGCACGCGAGGCTTA
>JBCKTZ010000002.1:0-77603 GCA_038925245.1 Gallionellaceae bacterium | reverse complement strand
AGATATTTTCGCTTACCTTATTCGAGAAAATTCCCATCCAGCAGGCCTTTGCGGGTAGCTACTACATTTTAGATAACACTAGCAATAGCAACCAATTGAATCTATTCGATTTTTAACCGGACACCAGTGAGTTCAAATACGTAATCTGAAAACAGCTCACCGGAAATACGGTGTACATGAAAAAGGATGTTGCGGTCATCACATGGGCAGCTTGCTATGGCCAGCCGGCCTCACCCGGATTGCAGATGGGCAGGCTGCATGTAAGCCGTGGTGTTGGGATCTGGGAGCGACTCTTGTCGAGCTGAATGTTGCCCCGCAATATATAGCCGAAGTTGCTGCACTGTGCGAAACAACCCGCAACGACGTACTCGGCAAATAAAACTTCAGAACAACTACCCATGTCCAGGCTTACTTATAACAACACCACTTACCACTGCGCTGAAAACGAAACTGTACTTGATGTTCTGCATGCACATGATGTAGCTGTACCCTCCTCCTGCCGCAGCGGACAGTGTCAAACCTGTTTGATGCAGGCGGTCAAGGCTACGCCGCCTTAAGAGGCCCAAAAGGGCTTGAAAGAAACGCTCAAGGCGCAGAATTATTTTCTAGCCTGTAACTGCAAATCCAACGAAGACCTTGAGATCATATTGCCAAATTCCGCGACTGCGCGCATCAAGGCGACAGTCCACAGTATTGAAAAACTGTGCGAGGACATCGTGAGTGTCTCGCTGCACTGCGAGCCGCCGCTGGATTAAAAAGCCGGCCAGTTCATCAATGTGTTCAAGGACAATACGCTTGCGCGCAACTACTCTCTCGCAAGTTTTCCTGCACAGGATGATTATCTAACACTGCATGTGCGCAAGGTGCCGGACGGCCGCGTGAGCAGCTGGATACATCATGAGCTGAGTGATGGAGACGCAGTAGAAATCAGCCTGCCAGTGAAAGACTGCTTTTATGCCGCCGGCAAACCGGAGCAGGCCATGCTGCTAATAGGTACAGGCTCAGGCCTCGGCCATCTATGGCATAGCCCGTGATGCGATTGCACAGGCGCATACGGGGCCCATCAAGCTTTATCATGGCAGTACCAATCTGGATGGTCTTTACCTGATGGAAAAATTGCGTCAACTGGCAGAGAGCCATCAAAATTTCGAATATGTGCCGTGCGTCTCGGATGAATCCGTTGCCACAGAAAATATTGCTCAGGGACAGGTCTGGATGTTGCATTGGCTGACCACGCCAAGCTGGCCGGCTGGAGGGTGTTTTTATGCAGAAATCCCAATATTGTGACAGCTGCCCGAAAGAAAACCTTTCTGACAGGCGCAGTAATGAAGGATATTCCTTGTATCACTTTCCCGGGAAAACTCGATTTTCAGCTCGCGTTGGCAACAGCTGAAGTGCTACTTTGAATCCCGTCTGCAAGGGCGAAAATATGCAGTGTTATCATAAAAAATATCATGTTCATTGTCAGTACTCCATCCGGGAATTCCTAGCAGCGGCACTGGATGCAATTCGCGGGGCGACAGGCAGTGCGCCGGATTGTCCAGATAATCCGCCACATGCTGATCCAGGTAACTTAATTGATCTACCAATGTCCAGTTGAAAAAATCAGCCGACACAAACAATATCAAGCCCTGCCCAGTCATGCCAACATAAGGCTGATGCGCCTTTTCGTACAAGCCGTGTCCAAATATATAAAAGCCCATTGATGTACGCACCTGTTCGCGATGTTGCCAGAACAATTTCTTCCACTGAAATGTGCGCATCAATTCAGCCAAGGCAGCATCAGCACATACCACGATCACACCAGACTCATCCAGTAGTGTTGCCATGTCACGGACTCTTCCGCGCTCGCTATCAGTGTTCTGTTCTACATTTTTTTGGTCTACATTTTTGAGCACCTGATAATGGCGTGCATTAATCGCTGCTTTGGCCTTCGGAAAAGTCAGCCATACCATCGCGTTGAACACGTCATGCCAGTTTTCCGGCCTCGTCTGTACTTCACCGGTCAAATAACAGCGCGGCTCATATTGAGACTCAAATCCCAACTTGCCTTGCTCCTGTGCCACAAAGCGCAATGGCTGACCGCACTGCACGGAAAGGCAGGGATTATGCTTGGCAAGCAATGCATTCCAGTCAGCCAAGCATGGGAATTGTGTATCGCCAAAACCAACAATTACGGGTTGAAGCGGGGTAAAAAAAGGCGATTGCAGCAAGGCTGCCGGGTTCCAAGCATGGGTCAGTTTCATCCCAATAGTGTAACCGAATAGCTACAAATACTTTCCTGGAACTATCTTTCGGTTTCATACCCTAAAGGGCACAAGAACCTCCTGTCACAAAAACCTCCTCGAGGTAAATTCAAAAATGGCGTAATATATCCACTGCAACAATTATGCTTTTCCTGATCACCGCCTTTAAAGAGCACTCAAAAATATCGAGTCAGGTGCCAATGACGGTTTTTTGGAAACGTTTTGCTTCACCGAACTACCACGATATCGTGGCGATAAGGGCGCCTCTAAAAATTCAAAATTCTAAGTGAGACAGGGCGCGATGAAATTTTTGAGCGCGACATATGTATAATATGTAAGCGATAAAAATTCTGAGCAACGCAATATCACGACGTTGTTGGATTTTTAGAGGTGCCTATAATTAAATCTTTCAGGGAGTGTAAGAGTATGGCAAAGAAGAACGCGTTTTATGCACAGTCCGGTGGCGTAACTGCCGTCATCAACGCATCGGCCTGTGGCTTGATTGAAACCGCACGCAAGCATAAAGACAAAATTGGCAAGATCTACGCAGGACGCAACGGCATTATCGGTGCACTCACCGAAGAACTGATCGACACTGGCAAAGAATCCGCAACAGCAATCGCAGCTTTGCGCCACACACCTTCCGGCGCCTTTGGTTCCTGCCGTTTCAAACTCAAAAGCCTGACTGAAAATCTGGCACAGTACGAGCGCCTGATCGCAGTTTTCAAGGCGCACAATATTGGCTACTTCTTTTACAACGGTGGTGGCGATTCTGCCGATACCTGCCTGAAGGTATCGCAACTCGCAGACAAGATGGGCTACCCCATCCAGGCCATCCATGTTCCTAAAACAGTTGACAACGATTTGCCTATCACCGACTGCTGCCCCGGCTTCGGTTCTGTCGCAAAATATATTGCGGTATCTACACGTGAAGCCAGTTTTGACGTGGCGTCCATGTGCAAAACATCCACGAAAGTATTTGTGCTTGAAGTCATGGGTCGCCATGCCGGTTGGATTGCCGCTGCGGGTGGCTTGGCTTCTGACGAGAAATGTGAAATCCCCATCGTCATCCTGTTCCCTGAAATTCCTTTCAATCAAAAAACCTTCCTCGCCCGAGTTGACAGCAATGTAAAAAAGCACGGTTATTGCACCGTCGTTGTTTCCGAAGGTGTGCAGGGTGAAGATGGCAAGTTCCTAGCCGATCAAGGTTTGAAAGATGCTTTTGGTCACTCACAATTGGGTGGTGCAGCACCTGTTGTAGCCAATATGATCAAGGCTGCATTGGGCTATAAATTCCATTGGGCTGTTGCCGACTATTTGCAACGTGCAGCACGCCATATCGCCTCCAAGACAGACGTAGATCAGGCTTATGCGCTTGGCAAGGCGGCTGTAGAACTCGCGCTTAAAGGTGAAAATTCGGTCATGCCAACTATTGATCGCATATCTGACAAACCATACAAATGGAAAATTGGCGTCGCCAAACTCAAGGATGTCGCCAACGTCGAAAAAATGATGCCGCGTAATTTCATCACCAAAGATGGTTATGGCATCACCGAGAAGTGCCGCACTTATCTTACGCCACTGATCAAGGGCGAAGACTATCCACCCTACAAGGATGGCCTGCCCCAGTATGTGCGTCTGAAAAACGTGGCAGTAGCAAAGAAGTTGGGCAATTTCAAAATCTAAGTTTAAGCCAGGGTCACATTTAAAAATCCTGCAACATCATAAAGTCAAGTGATGTTGCAGGATTTTTGGAAGTGGCCTTTATTTTGTAGCATTGTTTTACAGTAATAAATCATCAGGGAGTTAATCTAGTACTAATCATATAAATAAAACCAAAGAGGAGAAATAATAATGTCAGCAGAATTATGGTTCACCCTAGCTTGCGCAGTTGCGGCGCTTCTGTATGGAGCAATTACTACCAAATGGCTGGTAAGCCTATCCACCGGCAATGATCGCATGCGCGAAATTGCCGCAGCAATACAGGAAGGCGCTAACGCTTACCTGAATCGTCAATACGCCACGATCACAGTAGTCGGTGTTATTTTACTGGTGCCAATATTTATCTTTTTGGGCTGGCAATCAGCGCTTGGATTTGCGATTGGTGCTATTCTGTCCGGCATGGCGGGTTATATCGGCATGAACGTTTCGGTACGTGCCAACATTCGCACCTGTGAAGCAGCCAACGGCGGCCTCAACAACGCGCTTAACGTTGCCTTCAAGGGTGGCGCCATCACCGGTATGTTGGTTGTCGGCCTGGCTTTGCTGGGTGTAGCCGGCTACTACGCCTTCCTGACAGTCGGCATGGGTGCCAATGACAAAGACGCCATTCATGCGCTCGTCAGTCTCGCCTTTGGTGGCTCGTTGATTTCTATCTTTGCTCGTCTGGGCGGCGGTATATTCACCAAGGGTGCCGATGTGGGTGCTGACCTGGTGGGTAAAATCGAACTTAACATTCCTGAAGATGACCCGCGTAATCCTGCCGTTATTGCCGATAACGTCGGCGACAACGTCGGCGATTGCGCAGGTATGGCAGCCGATCTTTTCGAAACCTATGCGGTCACCATCATCGCTACCATGTTGCTGGGTTTCCTGCTTATTTCCGGCGACTCCAACGCTGTGATCTATCCTCTGGTACTGGGTGGCTTCTCGATACTCGCCTCCATCGTTGGCAGCTATTTCGTCAAGGCCTACGAGGGCGGCAAGATTATGAACGCGCTGTATCGCGGACTGATCGTTTCAGCAGTACTGGCAGCTATTGGATTCTATTTCATCACCACCAAAATGATGGGAAATGGCGTGTTGATAGCGGGCGTGCAATATACCTCGATGGATCTCTTCTTTGCCGCACTGATTGGTCTTGGTCTGACCGCGGCCATGGTGGTGATCACCGAGTACTACACTGCAACCGAGTATCCCCCAGTGAAACATATTGCCCAAGCTTCCACCACGGGTTCAGGTACTAACGTGATTGCAGGTTTGGGCGTTTCCATGCGCTCGACAGCAGCACCAGTACTGACCGTGTGCTTGTCGATTTGGGGCGCTTATGAATTTGCTGGCCTGTATGGTATCGCCATTGCGGCAACATCGATGTTGTCGATGACCGGTATCATTGTGGCGATCGATGCTTACGGCCCTATCACCGACAACGCGGGCGGTATTGCTGAAATGGCCGGCTTGGATGAAAAAATCCGCAATATCACTGATCCTCTGGATGCGGTCGGCAACACCACCAAGGCGGTCACTAAAGGCTACGCCATCGGTTCTGCCGGTTTGGCTGCGCTGGTATTGTTTGCCGACTACACGCACGCATTATCTGCCACCCACCCGGGGTTGACCTTCGACTTGTCCAATCACATGGTTATCATCGGCCTGCTCATCGGCGGTATGGTGCCCTACCTGTTCGCAGCAATGAGCATGGAAGCGGTTGGTCGTGCTGCTGGTTCGGTGGTCGTTGAAGTTCGCCGCCAGTTCAAGGAAATTCCGGGCATTATGGAAGGTACAGCCAAGCCGGAATATGACACCTGCGTCGATATGTTGACCAAGGCAGCAATCAAGGAAATGATCGTTCCCTCATTGCTGCCTGTAGCCATTCCGGTGATTGTTGGTTTGACTTTGGGCGCACAGGCACTCGGTGGCGTACTGATAGGCTCCATCGTTACCGGCTTGTTCGTCGCGATTTCCATGACCACCGGCGGTGGCGCATGGGATAACGCGAAGAAATACATCGAACAAGGCAACTTCGGCGGCAAGGGCTCTGATGCACACAAGGCTGCTGTCACCGGCGACACCGTAGGCGATCCTTACAAGGACACTGCAGGTCCAGCTATCAACCCGATGATCAAGATTATGAACATCGTTGCATTAATGATCGTGCCGTTGCTGTAAATTTCGTTTTTAGCTAAACCTAAGGGGGGGCCGTAAGCCCTCCTTTTTTACGTCCTTATCTCGGCAATAGCGAGAATGATATAATCCATTTTTGACAGTCACCACAATGATGCCACATCACAAATCGGCTCAATCATTACCGTAGGGTGCGTCATATGCACCATGGTGCGCACGGCGCACCCTACATACCATACTTGCTTATGCAGCAATATATGCTTTGCTATGTTTAATTTAAAGGAACACAAATGACAGCCCGGATTATTGACGGTAAAGCCATCGCACAAGAAGTACGTGCCGAATGGAAACTGCGTGCCGACGCACTAAAGGCGCGCGGCATCACGCCGGGGCTGGCCGTCATCATCGTGGGCGAAGATGCAGCTTCCAAGGTGTATGTCGCCAACAAGGTAAAAGCCTGTGCCGAACTAGGCCTGCATTCCGAACACATCGTGATGGCTGCCGACACTCCCGAAGCCACGCTACTGGCTAAAATTGCCGAGCTGAATAACAACCCGAAAATACACGGCATTCTGGTGCAACTGCCGGTACCCAAACACATCGACAGCAACAAGGTGCTGCTGGCCATTAGCCCGGACAAAGACGTGGATGGTTTTCATCCGATGAACGTCGGTGCGCTGGTTACCGGTAACACCTTGTTCCAGCCCTGCACACCTTATGGCGTAATAAAACTACTGGAGAAAAGCGGCGTCAGCATCGAAGGCAAACATGCCGTGGTGGTCGGGCGCAGCAACATCGTGGGCAAGCCGATGGCGCTGATGTTGCTACAACATAACGCAACAGTCACTATCTGTACCTCCAAGACCGTAGACCTCGCCAAATTTACCCGCGATGCCGACATTCTGGTCGTTGCCATTGGTCGTGCACGTATGATTACTGGCGACATGATCAAACCCGGTGCCGCAGTGATCGACGTGGGAATGAATCGCCCGGCCGATGGCAAGCTGTGCGGCGATGTTGATTTCGACAGCGCCAAGGAAGTGGCCGGATGGATCACCCCGGTGCCTGGCGGTGTCGGCCCCATGACCATCACCATGCTGGTGGCAAGCACCGTACAGGCCGCTGAACGCAGCGCAAATTAATTTATAATCAACAAGGAAAAATCATGAGCACAATTACTACCCCATCTGGTCTGCAATACGAAGAAATCACCATCGGTAACGGCGCTACAGCCACTGCGGGCAATCTAGTTTCGGTTCATTACACCGGCTGGCTGACAGACGGCACAAAGTTTGATTCAAGCAAGGACAGGAATGAGCCTTTTGATTTCAATCTCGGTGCAGGCCAAGTGATTAAAGGCTGGGATGAAGGGGTGCAGGGTATGCAAGTTGGCGGCGTGCGCAAACTGACAATACCGGCGGCATTGGGCTATGGTGCACGGGGTGCTGGCGGGGTGATTCCAGGCAATGCTACGCTGATATTTGAAGTGGAATTTCTCGGTTAATTTTAGCTGAAAAACTATATACCATGTCCATCATTCGACCTGTTTTGTTACTTATCAGCCTGACACTTGGCGGCTGTGCTTCCAATAACCCCAAAGATCCATTTGAAGGCTTCAACCGCAGCATGTACAGCTTTAACGACACGCTGGACAAGGCTGTACTCAAACCGGTTGCAAAAGGCTATAAAGCAGTCTTGCCAGACCGTGTCCAGAAAATGACGCACAATTTCTTTTCTAATATTGACGACATATTCGTCACCGGAAATAATCTTTTGCAATTCAAATTCAAGCAGGCCGGATCTAGCTTTACCCGTGTTTGGGTAAATACCATCTTTGGTGTTTTTGGGCTGTTTGATGTCGCACATAGCCTGGAAAAACAAAATGAAGATTTTGGACAGACTTTGGGGCATTGGGGAGTAGGCAGTGGACCTTATCTGGTCTTGCCCTTCGTGGGACCAAGCTCGGTGCGTGACGGCGCAGGCACGGCGGTGCAGAGTTATTACGGTGTCATTGAAAATATTGAAGATATTCCCGTACGCAATACTTTATATGTAACCAGTAAAGTTGATCAGCGCGTACAGCTACTCGATGTGGAAACAATTATTGAGGATACGGTAGTGGATCGTTACAGCTTTATCCGTGATGCCTATATGATGCGCCGCCAAAGCCTGGTGCATGACGGTGATCCGCCTAAGATCAAATATGATGACGATGAGTAATTCAGTTGAGCCTGAATTCAACAATGGGATCGCGGACATCCTGTCCGCATGCGGGCGGGACGCCCGCGCTCCGGCAGACCATAAAAGTATTACGGCTCACTAATTATTGCTCATTACATAAATCGCGACCTATCCCTTGGTTGACAACGGCGATAGTTTAACGACCCTCGCGCAACGCTGCAATCCGCTCATCCAACGGCGGGTGCGTCATGAACAGACGCGAAAAGCTGCTTGCACCTGCGATGCCAAAAGCCGCTATTTTTTCGGGTAGTGGTGTCTGCTCATGGTTACCTTTCAACTTTTCCAGCGCCGCGATCATTTTATTGCGCCCGGCTAGGCTGGCTCCACCTGCATCAGCGCGGAATTCACGCTGCCGTGAAAACCACTTGACGATGATGCTGGCTAATACGCCCAATACCACTTGCGCAATCATTTCTGCAACAAAAGCGCCAATGCCGGGGCCGTTGCGCCCGTCATTTTTAAGCAGCACACGATCGACCAAGATACCGAACAATTTGGCAAAGAAGATCACAAAAGTATTCACCACGCCCTGTATCAGCGCCAGCGTCACCATATCGCCATTCGCCACATGGCTGATCTCATGTGCCAGCACCGCCTCCGCTTCATCACGGCTCATGGTCTGCAACAGGCCTGTGCTTAGCGCAACCAGCGCATTGTTGCGGTTCCAGCCAGTGGCAAAGGCATTTACGTCCGGCGAATCATAAATGGCGACTTCAGGCATGCCGATTCCGGCAGCATGGGCCTGACGGGCTACCGTGTCCAACACCCAACGCTCGGTTGGGTCTATCGGATTGGTAATCATCTGCAAGCCCATCATGCGCTTGGCCGACCACTTGGATATCAATAGCGAAATAATCGAGCCTGAAAAACCGATCACCGTCGACAGAATCAGCAAGGAATCAAACTTGATCGCTCCGCTCTCATCCAGCACCTTATCTACGCCCAGCAAGCGCAAGGTGATGCTGATCACCACTAGAACCGCTAGGTTAGTTATTATAAACAATCCTATTCTTTTCATATTCTTATCTCCATTAATCTGATCTTTACCTAGCTCGCGCCATCTTGTATAACTTCCCGAATCAAAATGGGGGCATCTGCGAAAATTTCAAGATGGTTCCGCACAAATTACCCTCTACAATTAATTCATCTGGACACCTAATCCTGATTGCGGCGAAAATACGCGTCTTAACCTACAGGATCAAACCATGACACTTGCAGAACTCAACCAGCAATTCGGCATCAACAACCATTTAAAGTTCAATGAAATCGCCGGAGGCTTGATCGCAGCGGAGATCAACAACACTCACGCCAGCGCCAGCATTGCTCTGCAAGGTGCACATTTGATGACGTACCAACCTCATGGTCATGAGCCGGTTATCTGGCTCTCCAAATACGCAAAATTCGCAGTAGGCAAATCCATACGCGGCGGTGTACCTATTTGCTGGCCGTGGTTTGGTCCGCACGCGACCGATGCCAAGCTGCCCGGCCATGGCTATGCGCGTACAGTAATGTGGGAAGTACTGGAAGCGAAAGCCCTGCCGGATGGCTCCACTTTCATCAGTTTTGGCCTGATCGATACCGAAGTAACCCGTGCACAATGGCCGCACCCATCCAGCGTACAAATTGAAATGACCGTGGGCAAAACTCTGCGTGTAGAGCTGGTGACACATAACAGCGGCGAGCAAGCTTTCGCGCTGGGCGAAGCACTGCACACTTACTTCCATATCAGCGACGTTGCGCAAATGACTATTCGCGGTCTCGAAGGCTGCACCTATCTGGACAAAGTGGGCGAGCCTGCAACCCGAACACAGGAAGACGGCATCGTAATTGAAAGCGAAGTGGATCGCGTCTACGTCGACACCACGGCCGATTGCGTGATTGAAGACCGTGGCTTCAATCGCGCTATCCGCATCACCAAACAAGACAGCCATTCAACTGTGGTGTGGAATCCATGGACAGAAAAAGCCGACAAGATGGGCGACTTTGGTCATGAAGGTCATCGTGGCATGGTCTGCGTTGAAAGCGGAAATGCATTTGGCAACGTGGTGAATGTTGCACCTGGCGAGACACATCGTCTGGTGGTGGAGTACAGCGTTGAAACTTTGACATAAGGGTAGCTCTAGACAATAGAGCAAAGCAATGCAATAAAAAAGCCGCTATGAGCGGCTTTTTTATTACTTGCTTAGCAATTACTGATTTACGATAAAACGCGCTTCTTAAATTCATTGGTACGTGTGTCGATTTCAATTTTGTCGCCGATTTCAATAAAGGCGGCAACAGGCAATTCAAAACCGGTACTTATCTTGGCCGGCTTCATTACCTTGCCTGAAGTATCGCCACGTACTGCCGGTTCAGTATAAATGACTTCACGTACGATGGTATTTTCCAATTCAACTGAAATCGCTTTGTCGTTATAAAACACCACTTCACAAGGCATGTTATCTTCGAGGTAATTAATAGTGTCACCCAGATTGTCTTTTTCAATTTCGTATTGATTAAATTCAGTGTCCATGAACACATACATCGGATCAGCGAAATAGGAATAGTTGCACTCCTTGCGCTCCAGCATAACCTGTTCAAACTTGTCGTCAGCCCTGAAAATATTTTCACTGGGGGCATCCGTCAATAAATTCTTGAATTTCATTTTAACCACTGAGCCGCTACGGCCAGAACGGCTATATTCCGCCTTTTGAATAACCATGGGTGCGCCACTAACCATCACAACATTACCTGCACGGAGATCTTGAGCTATTTTCATTTGTATTCTGCCTTAATGCTAATTTTCGAAAGGGGCGATTCTACCAACTTTGCGCGAAAAATCCAGTAAATTCAATGCAAGATTATTAGCAGACAACTTTTGTTCCCAAGCTTTCGCTTGGTGCTGGAGCGTAGACTGGTGCAACAGAAAATCATTCCACACTTGCGTCCAGCCGATAATACCAAGCTGGCTGGCTGAATCCCCTTCGTTCCATGCATTCCACAATGCACGCAAAGCGCGTGCGCTATCCGGCTTCAATTCCATAGAATACAGATCCTGCAGAGCGTGCAGTTTTTTTATATGCACGCCATCATGCTGCGGATAGATGTGCCACACAAATGGCTTGCCTGCCCACTGCGCACGCACACAAGAATCCTCACCGCGCACAAAGTTGATGTCAGATGCCCATAGCAGCTTGTCGTACTCCTCCTGCTCGACAAACGGCAGCACATGCGCGCGCAAACTGCCCTGCTGAACCACATCCCCCGCCACCAGTTGCTGTCGCCCGAAAAAACTGGCAACTTGCGGCAATATCCGCCCTTCCGGAACAAGACAGGTCAATGGCTGCTCACCCGCTGCCCAAGCAGCTAGCAAACCTTGCGTCTCCTGATTTTCATAACTGAATAGCGACACCCGCATTTCGCCCGTTTGTCGTGCCGGTACACCCAACCCTTGCCAGTATTTATCCTGCGCTGCTGCATCAGCCAGAAAGGCATCGCGCCGCGCCAGCAGATCTCGTTCCAGCAGCAAACCGCCGGCATCCCTGGTGAAGCCGGGGAAGAAAAAGTATTTGATCAACGGTAAGTTCGGATGCGGTGAAGGCAGCCCGTGGCAACCAGCTACCCACTCTTCGGCGCTGAGGTATTCCAGATTCAGCCACACTGGTTTAGCTGCTTGCGCTGCCATCGCCAGCACATAACTTTCAGGCAGCTCGCAAGCAAACGCTTCTATTACAAGTTGCGCCGGTGCAACCTCGGCAAAGGGAATACCCCATTGCCTAATCTCCACGCCACGACTCTGCTGGACAAGCTGTGCAGGATCGATATCAGGGCACAATTTGCGAAAACTGGCCAGGTCATCCACCCACAAGCGCACTGTCATGCCATATTCGTTTGCGAATTGCTTGGCAAGGCGCCAACACACGCCGATATCGCCATAGTTGTCGACTACGGAGCAAAAAATATCGCAGCGGATGATATTTTGTTGATTCATTGTTATTTGCTTACAAAGTTGGACATTCTGAGGCTAAATCACAAAAAAATAAATACCTCATACAATGCTACTACTGCACAATTGTTCAATAATGACGGGGGTTGCAGGCAATTTTAACCTTGACGCTTCCCTGCTCTCTCGACTATTATCCACGCACTTATAATTTACCGGGCACTCACTATGCTAAGTAATCGACTTTCTCTGCACTCCCTTACTGTTTTAATCAGCATTGTTGCATTCACTGGCTGTGCATCAATAACCTCCAAACAAACCGCTGATAAATCGGCAGAGCACCCCAAACAGGCAGATATTTTACACGCTGCAACAACAATTACTCCGACACTACCCGTCACACAACAGATCGCAACTGCAACTCAAACAGCATCCCAATCAGCATTGCCTGCAGCACAGTCCGTATCTCCACGGATTAAAACCCCACCTACCGCAAGCACTGCATCAACACAAACTACTACTCCGTTCATCATAGCTAATGCTAATCAGCTTGATGTGTGGCAACGCATCCGTAACGGCTTTGCGATGCCAGAACAGGATAGCCAGCACGTTGCAAGTTTCGAGAAATGGTACGCCGCAAGGCCGGCATATATGGAACGCATGACTGATCGAGCCCGCCGCTACCTGTACCACATCGTTGAAGAGGTTGATAAGCGCGGCATGCCTATGGAAATCGCCCTGTTGCCGATGATAGAAAGCGCCTTTCACCCCGGCGCCCTCTCTACTGCCAGCGCATCCGGCATCTGGCAATTTATTCCGTCTACTGGAAAAAATTTCGGCATGGAGCAAAACTGGTGGTATGACGGTCGGCGCGATGTTGTCACCGCGACCAAAGGCGCACTCGATTACCTAGAAAAATTGCACAAGATGTTTGGCTCGTGGGACCTTGCACTGGCTGCCTACAATGCCGGCGAAAATGGGGTGATGCGCGCGCAAGCCCGCAACCGCAAACTTAATCTACCTACAGATTATGCAAGCCTGACACTGCCCAAAGAGACGCGTCAATATGTGCCAAAATTGATGGCGGTCAAAAATATCATCGCCCGTCCCGAAAGCTTTGGTCTGGTGCTGACCAATATTCCAAACAAACCCTATTTTTCCGAAGTCACCACCACACGCCATATCGACGTGAAGTTGGCCGCAGAGATGGCAGGTATCTCATTGGAGGAGTTTGCCGCACTTAATCCTGCACATAATCGCCCGGTGATGTTGAAAAAACACAGTGACGTATTATTATTACCGGTCGAAAGCGTCAATATCTTCCTCGCCAAACTGGAAAGTGCAAATCAACCACTGGTTTCCTGGCAGGCCTTCTCAAGCAAAAAAGGTGCAGGTCTGGACAACATCGCCTCCCGTTATGGCATTACTACCGAGAAGCTGAGATCGGTCAACAGCATCCACCGCAGTGTCAAAGCCAGTAACGGTCAAACGCTGCTGGTGCCGCTGAATGGCCAACAAGCAGAAAATGAATTTACCGCGTTCAATACCAATCTGCCGCCTACAGACAATAGACTGTTCGATGCAATTAAACACACTGCAATTAAACACACTGCAATTAAACACACTGTACGCAAAGGCGACACCCTGAATGGAATTGCCCGCCGCTACCATGTAACGCTGGCCAGCCTGAAAAGCTGGAACAAAGGGGTAAAAATACTCAGAGCAGGCCAACATATTCTGGTGGCGCAACCAGCCCTTGCGCAAGTCGCATCGAAGCCGAATCGGAATATCAAGCGGGTGACCAGCAACACGAAAAAAGCAACTCCGCGTAAAAAAATATAATGTCACTCATATTCATGCTTAGTGCATGAATACTATTTTCTATCAGCCATGCCCATTAAAAAGATGACAATGCACAACGTGGGCTGCACTCAGCTGCTTCGCCCCGGGATATTCGGCACGGCAAACTTCCATCACATGGGTGCAGCGTGGATGGAAATAACAACCCTGTGGCGGCTTGGCCGGGGATGGCATTTCACCTGTTAGACGTATTACCTCCCCCCTATTTCCATCAATACGCGGCACTGCTGATAGCAACGCTTGCGTATACGGATGCTGTGCATTGTGCAGCACCTCATCTACCGTGCCGCGCTCAACGATGCGCCCCAGATACATCACGCACACCTCGTCTGCAATATATTCAACCACTGCCAAGTTGTGCGTGATAAATAGATAGCTCAAGCCCAGCTCATGCTGCAATGATTTAAGTAGGTTCAAAATCTGTGCTTGGACCGATACATCAAGCGCACTGGTGGGCTCGTCACAAATCAGCAGCTTCGGATTGACTGCCAGTGCACGCGCAATCGCAATGCGTTGCCGCTGACCGCCGGAAAACTCATGCGGGTAGCGCCACTTGGCAGACTGCGCCAGCCCGACCTGATCGAGCAACACATCAATGCGCTGTTGACGTTCTTCACTGTTGCGCCCGATGGCGAGGGCATCCATGCCCTCTTGCAAAATTTCCGCCACACGCATCTTCGGATTCAACGAGGCATAAGGATCCTGAAACACCATTTGCATACCGCCACGCAATGCGCGCAACTGCCGGGAATTTAAACCGGTCATTTCATTCTGATTAAATTGCACGCTACCTGCAGTAGGCTTAATCAACTGCAACAACGACTTTCCTACTGTGGTTTTTCCGCAACCCGATTCGCCCACCAATGCCAAAGTGCGGCCCGCACCGATTTGCAGTGAGACACCATCCACTGCTTTTACATGGCCTACGGTACGTTGCAGTATGCCTTTGCGTATCGGGAAATGCACTGCCAGGTTTTCAACCTTCAACAAGGAAGGCTCAAGGCTCAAGGGGCAAGGTTCAAGGCTAGATTCCAACCCGTGGATTTGCACTTTCTCCTTGTCCCTTGTACCTTGCACCTTGTTCCTATCACTTTTCCCCTTGTCCCTTGCCCCTTGTTCCTCGTTATAAAGATGGCACCTGATCCCTGCTCCACTCTCCAATACTGTTAATTCCGGCGCCTGCTCATGGCAAAGTGCCCATGCCCGGTCACAGCGCGGCGCAAAGCGGCAGCCTTGCACGACCTTTCCCAAGGCTGGCACGTTGCCCGGTATTGCTGCCAACATCTGGCCTTTGTGCCGAGTGTCTGGCAGCGCAGCAAACAGTTTTTGCGTGTAGGGGTGCAGTGGCTTTTCAAATAATTGTGCACGCGGCGCCTGTTCGATAATTTGACCCGCATACATCACCGCGACATGGTGTGCCATCTGCGCCACCACGCCGAGGTCGTGCGTGATCAGCAACATGGCCATGCCATCTTTAGCCTGTATGTCGCGTAGCAGTTGCAGCACCTGCGCCTGTATCGTCACATCCAATGCGGTGGTCGGTTCATCTGCAATCAGCAATTTTGGTTCGCCAGCCAGTGCCATTGCGATCATCACGCGCTGTTTCATGCCGCCGGAAAGCTGGAAGGGATATTCGTGTAGTCGTTGCGGTGCATCGGGAATGCCTACCTGTTGCAGCAGTTCAATTGCACGTGCTTCAGCCTGTGAATTTTTAATCCCCTGATGCAGTTCCAACACCTCGACGATCTGCTCGCCTATGGTCATTACCGGATTCAGACTCAAGCCGGGTTCCTGAAAAATCATCGCGATCTGGCCGCCGCGTACTTTGCACATATCACGTTCTGCCAGGGCCAACACATTCTCGCCCGCCAGCGTTACCTCACCTCCGGCAATACCGATGCCATCCGGTAGCAAACGCATCAACGACAGCGCCGTCATCGACTTGCCGCAGCCGGATTCGCCCAGCAGCGCGAAGGTTTCTCCCGCTTGAATATCGAAGGAAATATCGTCCACGATATGTGCACCGTTGTGCAATCTAGTAACGAGGTGATTGACCTTGAGCAGCGACATCAGAGGCCCCCCGTACGGTTCAGGCGCGGATCAAAAGCATCGCGCACGGCATCGGCAAACAGGTTGGCGGCCAGCACCAGCACCAACATGAAGCTAAAAGCTGCTGCCAATGTCCACCACACCATGGGCTCGCGTCCCATCTCAAGCCGCGCATTGTTGATCAGCGTGCCGAAACTATTGGTCGAAGGATCAACCCCCACCCCGACATAAGACAACACCGCTTCAGCCAGCACCAGCGCGCTGAAATCCATCACCACCGCGATCAATACAAGATGCATGACGTTGGGCAGGATATGCCGCGACAGGATACGCGTAGAAGACACGCCAAAAGACTGCGCTGCCTGTATATATTCCAGCTCGCGCAATTTCAGAGCTTCACCGCGCAGCAAGCGGCACAAGCCGGTCCAGCTGGTCACGCCCAGTATCAGACACAGGAGTAGCAAGCGCAGGTCGGCGCGTTCGATCGAGGAAGAAAACCACTCAGCATGTTTTTCTATCGTCACCTGCATCATCAGCACTGCTGCGGCAATCAGTAGCACGCCGGGGATGGAACTCAGCACCGTGTAAATATACTGAATCACATCGTCCACCCAGCCACGGAAATATCCCGCTGCCAAACCCAGGAATAACGCGAACGGCAACATCACCAGCGTGGTCACAGTGCCGATCACCAGACCGGTGCGTATGCTTTTCAGCGACAGATACAATACATCCTGGCCGACTTTATCCGTGCCTAGCACGTGATAAGCACCGGCAAGATTTGCAATTAAGCCGATCAGCATGGCGAGCAGCACTATTGTTGCAAGCACTATATTAAGTGGTGTGTCCTGGCGTGCTTCGACCCACGCACGTACAGTAGTTCGACTGCGCGCTGCAGCAACGCTCACGATCAGCAAGGCCAGCAACACACCGCCCAGCCAGCCAGCAAATACACCATACAGGCTACGCTTGATCACATCGTTTACATGCCCGTTTTGCGGATCAGCCAGATGCGCACCGCCATATTTCAGTCTCGGGTAATCACGCAGAATTTGTCCATCGGCTGTCTCCATGCTCTCTTTTGCAAAGAGATACACAGCCAGCGGTGCAGAATAGGTTTTTTCGGTTTGGCTGCGCAGATCGCTGACCACAGTATCAAATACGCTCAGCACTTCTGCTGCATACACGGTTTTGCCATTGCCGTCATTAGGCAAGGCAACCCGGTAATGAATTGAATCAAGTAAACCGATCACGACAAACAATGACAAGACCAGCAGCGATACCATGCCGACACGGCTTTTGAACAAACGCTGCCACGGCAACAGCAGATGCGGACGCTGCCTGATCAGCCAGGCAGCGGTAAGCGCCACCGCCAGCAACAGGAAGATCATGGTATCCGTCCACAACATCACCAGCTTGAAACTCATTGCAACCTCACTCTGGGATCAACCACGGTATAGGAAATGTCGGTGAGGATCAGCCCCACGATATAGAGTGCCGAACCGAGGAATACCATCGCGCGCACCACGCCAAAATCCTGTGCCTGTATCGCGTCTATGGTATAGCTGCCCAGCCCAGGAATACCGAAAAATGACTCAGTCAGCAGGCTGCCCATGAACAACAGCGGGATCACCGCCACCACCCCAGTCAGAATGGGGATCATCGCATTCTTCAGCACATGCTTAAACAACACGCACAACTCGGACAAGCCCTTGGCGCGCGCGGTGCGCACATAATCACGCCCTACCTCTTCCAGAAAAATCGTGCGATACCAGCGGCTGCTTGCTCCTATGCCCGCCACGATGCCAATCAACACCGGCAACAGGATAAAACGTAAACTATCCACACCGCCCGCATAACCGGAAATTGGCACCCAGTGCCACAACTTGCTCACCATGAACTGCCCGCCAATAATATAAAACAGCGAGGAAATCGACATCAGCAACACGCACAAAGTAACACCTGCCACATCCAGCAGGGTGCCGCGAAATAGCGTCATGAATAAAGCAAAAGTAATATAGAGCAATAGCCCCACCACAAAGGTCGGCAATGCAATCACCAGGCTGGGCAGCATGCGCGTAACAATCTCGCGGCTGATGCTGCGCCCGTCATCGGAGTAGCCAAAGTCGAACACAAACATGCTGGCGGATTTCTGGAAGAAAATTGTGTCTGTCAGTTTTTCTGCTCCCGATGCCACAGAGTTATACAGCAGCGGCTTGTCGTATCCGCGCTGCTGTTTCCATTTGTCGATGGCTTCGGGTGTTACCCGCTTCATCCCGAGTTGCATGCGTGCCATATCGTCCGGTGTATTGATCACAAAAAACAGGGCGAAAGTGAGTAGATTGACGCCGATTAAAATCGGGATGGCGTAGAGAATTCGGCGGATTAAATATGCGATCATCTTGCTTCCTCTCGCTGCCTCAACGCACGCCACAACCACCACCCAAACCCCACCAGCGCAAAGCCGCCCAGCCACAGCGGCCACCACACCGGCTGGTTCCACTGCTTGCGCAATTCATCGCGCTGCACTGCATCGATGCGCAAATATTTCAAATTGTTATTCGCCATCTTATTGGGCTTGCTGTTGTAGAGCCAGCTGTGACGCAATACAAAGTCCTTGGGATGAAAACCCCATAGCCAGGGTGAATCACGCCGCAGAATTTCCAGCATGCGATCCAAAATTTCCTGCCGTTGTGGGCTGTTCGTCATATTTTTCATCTGCTCGAACAGCCGGTCGTATTCGGGATTGCTATAGTTGGCCGCATTCTCGCCGCCCTTGGCTACCTTGCCTTGCGGGCCATGCAACAGAAACAGGAAGTTTTCCGGATCTGGGTAATCCGCGTTCCAGCCTAAGTAAAACATCTGTGTATCACCCCGGCGTATTTTGTCTTGAAAGCGGTTGTAATCGGTGGTGCGCGGTACCAGTTGGATGTTGATTTTGTCGAGTTGTTTGCGCAGCCAATCGAGGCGCGACTTGCTACCGATGCCTGTTGCGGTGGTATCCAAATAGATCACCAAAGGCTGGCCGGTTTTTTCATCCAGTCCGCTAGGATAACCGGCCTCAAGCATGAGTTGTTTTGCCACCTCTATGGATTTGCGCTTGGGCGCACCGTTTACCCAGTCATACACGTAACGATTCAACCCAGCCTCGCCCTCACGATAGCCGAAAATTCCGGGAGGAATAGGCGACTGCGCACTGACCCCGCGACCATTGGCAAAGATAGAAACAAACTCCTCATAGTCTATGGCAATGGCTATAGCACGGCGCAGTTTGCGCGCACCTTCCGTATCGCCACCGACTGTCGCATCCATGAAATTAAAGCCCATGTAATGCGTGGAGGTGGCTACCGAGGTCGACAGATTGATACCCTGAGCGCGCATTTCTTCGGTGACATTGGCTTCGCCGCCCACACTCATTTGTACTGCCTGATCAAAACTATCTGAACTGATTCCGGCCATATCGTAATAGCCTTGCAAGAATTTATTCCAGTAAGGAATGGTTTCCTTCTCCAGGGTGAAGACTACTTTATCAATCAGAGGTAGCGGCTTACCGGCATCCGCAAGCAATCCAGTTTCCTGGTCACCCGGTGCTCCTTCACGCGGATAAACTTCCCCGCTGAAATTAGGATTGCGCGTCAACACCATGCGCTGATTGGGATTATTTTCAGACAGGTAATAAGGACCGCTGCCGACCGGCCACCAGTCCAGTGTCAGGTTATTCTGCTGCATGCCATCCTGGGCATAGAATTGCTCGGCCTCCACTGGCATCGGCGAAAAGAAAGGCATGGCCAGCCAATAGGCAAACTGCGGGTATTTTCCATACACCTTGATGCGGTAGGTATGCGCATCCACTATCTGCACACCTTCCAGTGGGAAATCGTTCAAATCTAGAAATCGTCCGGATTGTGCTTGCTGCGCCTTTTTTAATGTAGCTGCATAGTCTTTCAAGCCCACGATATATTCACTCATCAATCCGCTTATCGGCGTATGAATAGACGGGTGTACCAGCCGCTTGATCTGATAAACATAATCGGCCGCTGTCACCTCGCGTGTGCCACCATGTGGAAAATCAGCCAGAGAATAACGTTTACTCAAATCATGGCGGCTCAAGCCGTGATATTCGAGCTTGCCCTGAGCATCTCTGGCAAAAGCAGGATGCGGCTGGTATTTTAGATCGGGCCTGAGATGTATTTCGTAGACGCTATATGCAACCTGCTCATCGCTTGCTGCGTCAGGCAGCGGACGGTTATTCTTGTCCAGATAGCGAACTTTTGGCATTTCACTGGCCGCCTGAGTCACCAGGGTATAAGGGCGTTTAAGATAATGATATTGCAGCGGCGGCTGATAAATTTGCGCCAGAAATTTATATTCATTTTCGCTATAGGCCTGCGCCGGATCAAGGTGCTTGGGACGCTCGGTGAATACCGTGTAAAAAACCGACTCCCCCTTTTCAGTGGAGGAATAGGGGTTATTCCACAAGGCGCCATCGCAGGCAGTTAAAAGCAATAAGAAAATACTTGGCAACCATTTCATGACTGTGATTTTATCTGAAACCCGTCATAAAAATACAATAATAAAGTGACTCTTCGCGGTAAGATAGCAGGACACATCACAAGGTTATGACATCATGAATCAGGAATGGCAGAATTTTTTAATCCAGCAAGGCGCACAGTTTCAAGATGGCGCCCAAATACAAGATCACATAGTTCAAGACTTTGGCAATTTACAGGCAGAGTTGCTTGCCGCCCGTGATGGCACGATTTTTTGCGATCTTAGCCAGTTTGGAGTGATTAGAGTCGCAGGCGAAGAAGCACAGAAACTTCTGCAAAGCTTGTTGAGCAACGATATCAGCTTGGTCAACAGTAAAACCTCGCAGTTGAGCAGCTTCAACAACCCTAAAGGGCGCATGCTCGCCACGTTTTTAATCTGGCAGCAAGCGTCCGATTATATGCTACTACTGCCGCGCAGCTTAACTGCAGCCATGCAAAAAAAACTGGCTATGTATGTGTTGCGTGCAAAAGTCAAAATCAGCGACGCGAGTGATGAAATTATAAGTCTGGGTATATCAGGAAGCAAAGCTTCAGAGCTGATCCAGCAGTATTTCAACATTACGCTAGATCAGGATGGCGCCGTAGCGCAGCACAACGATACGAGCGTGATACGCATCGACGCGCATCGCTATCAGATCAATACAAGCCCGCAACAGGCAATTTCGATCTGGAACATTCAGGCAAGTTCCGCAAAAGTGGTAGGGTCAGGCTGCTGGGACTGGCTGAATATCCGTGCAGGGATACCCATCGTTACCCCTGCAACGCAGGAGCAGTTCGTATTGCAAATGACCAATCTGGATCTGTTGGGTGGCGTCAGCTTTAAAAAGGGTTGTTATCCGGGGCAGGAAATTGTTGCCCGCACGCACTATTTGGGCAAACAGAAACGCAGGATGTTTTTGGCGCATGTGGATGCAGAAAGCGCACCTGCTGCAGGAAATGAAGTGTTCAACGAGGAAATGGCGGGGCAATCTTGCGGCATGGTGATCAATGCCTGTGCCTCACCCGGCGGCGGTTTTGATCTATTGGCGGTAATGCAAATCAGCAGCCGGGAATCAAACAAGGTAAACCTGGGTTCTCTCCAGGGCGCAAAGTTGAATTTTTTGCCCTTACCCTATA
The DNA here is from genome assembly GCA_038925245.1 of Gallionellaceae bacterium. GTDB lineage: Bacteria > Pseudomonadota > Gammaproteobacteria > Burkholderiales > Gallionellaceae > 39-52-133. The sequence goes on along the minus strand of JBCKTZ010000002.1, from coordinate 55,776 downwards.
CTCTTCCAACGGCTGAATAATTTTACCTACTCTTAAGTTGCAAGGTCATCTTGCGGTGCAGAATATTGGCATCCAGAAACTCATCTCCTTCTGCTTCAAATCCGAATTTTTTGTAAATCTGGATGGCCTGTACCTGGGCATTTAGTTCGACCTGTGGGTAGCTTTGTGTGCGGGCATAATCGACCAGCAATTCCAGTATCGCAGTACCTATGTGTTTCATGCGCCATTCAGGAAGCACCGCGACCCTTCCAATATGGCCGTCTGGAGTAATACGTCCACAGCCTATTGCCTCTCCATTGGCGGTGAGCGCCAGTGCATGATGACACGTGTCATCCTTGCCATCCCACTCCAATTCGGCTGAAACGCCCTGCTCCTGCATGAATACTTTTTCGCGTATGGCACGCAGCAATGGTTCGCCATCGTGCCAGGTAATAAGATGTACTGTGTATGGGTTGCTCAAATTGCCTCCTGATTAATCCATCCGGGTGTTTACATCACCCTGTATTTTTATTGATCAAGCACCCCGACGCAAGCAGCGAAGTATTGTGTAGGGTGCGCCGTGCGCACCATGGTGCGTGTGACGCACCCTACCAAATGCGCCACAAGGGTCGGGGGAACCAGTAGCGATTTAACTACGCTGTCTGACTGCTTCAAACAAACAAATTGCAGCGGCGGCTGCCGCATTTAAAGACTCGACTTTTCCCAGCATCGGGATAGTGACGGATACGGCCTTGGCAAGCAAGGGTTGAGTAAGACCGGCCCCTTCATTGCCGATAGCAAATGCAATTTTTCCCGTCAGCATACTGTCGTACAAACTGGAACCGCCTGACAATGCCGCTGCAAATATTTTTCCCGGAAAGTTGCTGGCTACACTGAGCAAATCTGCATCCTCATGCAAATTCAATACAAAATGTCCTCCCATCGCCGCACGCAGCACTTTTGGAGACCAGACATCTGCACACCCCTTGGACATAAATACCGCATCACACCCTGCCGCTGCTGCTGAGCGCAACATGGAACCGAGATTGCCTGGATCCTGGATATTTTCCAGTAACAAACAAAAATGACTATCCTGCGCAAGTACATCTGGTTGCGGCACTGCAATCTGCGCAATCAACCCGCTCACTGATTTAAGCTCGGAAAGACCGGAAAACAAGCCATCGTCGAGTAGAGTCAACGGCACATCCGGTAACGTTTGTAACAGGGATTTTATTTCGGGGTCATGTTGTGCAGCATGGGTGACAATAATGTGCAGTGGTTGATGGCCGCTGTCGAGATAGGCTGCCAGCAAATGCGCGCCATCGAGCAGAGTTTTTCCTTCTTTGTCTCGTTGTCGTGCTGAGCTGGCGAGTTTGCTCAGCTCCTTGTAAAACGGATTATCTTTAGAAGTAATATGCTTCATCCGTGATTATCCTGCACTACGTTCTGCTCCGTATAGGACAAGAACCCCTGCGGGGTCCCACGCCGCCGTGCGGCATTTGTAGGAGCACGCCATGCGTGCGAATCGCACGCATGGCGTGCTCCTACAAGGGGCCTCTGTTCTAATGCGCAGTCTGGGCCCATCATATCTGAAGTGAGTCAAACGTTAGCACCCTCTGCCGTACCCTGTTCCAACAAGCTTCCCATTTCTTCCAGTTCAGGCAGTTCGTGTAAAGACCTCAAATTGAGATCGTCAAGCAACTGTTGTGTAGTGGCAAAAAGTTCGGGTTTACCCGGCACGTCGCGAGTGCCAATCACCTCTATCCAGTTGCGCGCTTCCAGTATTTTAAGAATAGGCGAGGCAACCGTCACACCGCGTATTTCTTCAATATCGCCGCGAGTAACCGGTTGACGGTAGGCGATAATCGCCAGAGTTTCCATCACTGCACGCGAATAACGCGGCTGTTTTTGCGGATTCAGGCGATTAAGATACTGCTGCATCTCGGGACGCGCACGGAAGCGCCAACCGCTGGCAACCTGGGTCAACTCAACACCGCTAGTGCTGTATTGTTGTGCTAACTGTTCAAGCAGCTCTTCAATCAGCTTGCTGCCCTGCGTGACTTCGGCCAGTTTTTTCAATTCAGCCAGTGATATCGGCTCTTGCGAAGTCAACAGTGCTGCTTCGATAATGTTTTTCAGCAATGCCGGCGCAAGAGCTGGCATCGGTTCCAGCTCAGTAGTTGTCACAGATTCATAGCCCTGCACAATGTCACTCTGCGTTGACACGGTTACTTGTTCTGACATAGATTTTCCCCAGCGTTTCGGTTTGGGTAATTTCGACCAAAGTTTCCTTGGCCAATTCCAAAATTGCTATAAATGTTACCACCAGTTGTGGAATGCCGCCGCTTACGTCAAACAGGTTTTCAAATGCTTCAAACTCGCCATGACGCAATTGTCTGATCAATCGCGTCATCTGTTCACGCACCGACACTCCATCGCGGCGCACTTTATGATGGGTATACAGCTTGGCGCGGGTCAGAAGGCCGAGCCAGGCCAGACGTAAATCATCCACGCAGATATTGGGCAATCTCTCGACCACCGTGTTTTCAATCAACACCTGAACCAGTTCAAAATCGCGCCCTGCTTGCGGCAGTTCGTTCAGTTTTTGTGCAGCAAGCTTCATCTGTTCATATTCCAGCAGCCGGCGCATCAACTCAACGCGTGGATCCTCCCCGTCTTCTTCTCTGGCTTTGGACAGGCGCGGCAACAGCATGCGCGATTTGATCTCGATCAACACTGCAGCCATCAGCAGATACTCTGCCGCCAGCTCCAAACGCCCCTGGCTCATCAGCTCAATGTAGTCCATATACTGCCGAGTAAGCTGAGCCATCGGAATATCCAGCACATCCAGGTTATGCTTGCGTATCAGATACAACAACAAATCTAACGGCCCCTGAAAGGTTTCCAATACCAACTCAAGCGCATCTGGTGGAATATACAAATCCTTGGGCATCTCCAGCATAGGTTCGCCATGGATATGCGCCAAGGCCGGCTTTACTTCCGGGATGGCGTGTTGTGTCGCTGCGTCGCTCATGAGCGCACCGTAAATTGCCTGAACCGGAACAACATCAGGACACAACAGGCTGCACTGACCAAGGTCGACAGCAAGGTTTTGCTTGTGTAGTAGAGCATTTATACAACCTTAATATTGTTTGGCGAATTCAAGTTCGAAGTGCAAGCGCCCATCCTGACGCGGTGTGGCACCTATCCTTGCCGAAGAATACCTCAAATGGTGATCTGAAGCCAAGTACCGGCCACTGGCATAAAGCACTTCGTCTAGCCTGTCCCGCGCTTTGCTAATCAGTTATTGACGCTATCCAGCTTGTCAATAAAAAACTGCAGCTCCTTGGGCAATGGCGCACTCAGGCTTAGCGGCTCGCCTGTCAGCGGATGCGCAAACGAAATTGAATGCGCGTGCAGAAACATGCGCTTCAGGCCTTTTTTCATCAACTCCTTGTTGTGTGCGAAGTCGCCATATTTGTCGTCGCCCGCTATGGGGAAGCCAAGATGGGAAAGGTGTACGCGTATCTGGTGGGTGCGCCCGGTTTTAAGTTGGGCTTCCAATAAACTGAATGCTGGCAAGCTGGATTCTGACCAGTTTTTCAGCAGGGTAAAGATGGTGTGCGAGGCCATGCCGTCTTCGCGCACCATCACGCGCTTTTCGCCTTGCGGGGTGTCAAATTTGTGCAGCGGCAGCTTGACGTGTTGCTTCACATTGCGCCATTGTCCCAGCACCAGCGTGTAATAACGCTTGTCGCTATTACCTTCGCGCATGATTTCATGCATGGCAACAAGGGCGGAGCGTTTTTTTGCCAGCAGTAGCACACCTGATGTTTCGCGATCCAGCCGGTGTACCAGCTCCAGAAACTTGGCTTGCGGGCGGGCGCTGCGCATTTGCTCTATTACCCCGAAGCTTACCCCGCTGCCGCCATGCACGGCCACACCAGACGGTTTATTGATGGCGATTAGCGCATCATCTTCATAAATAATGGGGAATTCCAGTGGCGGAACATATTCCTGCTCCTGCTTTTCAGCGACGCGAACGGGGGGGATACGCACCTGATCGCCCATTTTGAGGCGATAAGTCTGGTCTACCCGTTTTTTATTAACCCGAATCTCGCCACTGCGCAAAATACGGTAAATATGGCTTTTTGGCACCCCTTTAAGGTGTTTACACAGAAAATTGTCGATACGCTGGTCACAGCTACCCTCGTCGATTTCAGTCCAAGTTACGGATTCTTTGCTTAAACCATTCATTTTGAATATACTTCGTAGCGCGCGTGTTAGAAATTAAGGGATCCGGGATGTAAAATTCCCCGTGATCCTAAAATGGAAGTGAGCTAGAGCAGGCAGATTTGCCGCCGCACCGTTCCAACCGCCATCCGGTTAATGTCACTCACCGGGACAAGCAGTGATAATAAATGATTTACGCGCTCAAAGCACCAATGGATTTGCCTGTGCCGCCGTTAAAGTAAAATTTGCGGCACATTGAAAATATTTAAGACAAGCTAGAATCGAGAACAAAACCTTGCGCATTAGTTGGTATTTAAAATTCAACACTGTTAGCACGACAAGCACTCTCACACGTGGTTAGCCGCGTGTAGCCTTGTCTTTCCCCGTGTCAGAGCGCGGGAGAGAACAAAAAATGAAACGCATGTTATTCAATGCGACACAAGCGGAAGAACTCCGTGTCGCCATTGTCGATGGTCAAAAGTTAGTAGACCTCGACATTGAGTCCGCCCACAAGCAGCAAACCAAGAGCAATATCTACAAAGCCGTTATCACCCGCATCGAACCCAGCCTTGAGGCCGCTTTCATCGATTACGGCGGTAACCGTCACGGCTTTCTTCCCTTCAAAGAAGTTTCCCCGAATTACTACCAAAATTCTGGTGGCGGCGGTCGCCCCAGCATCAAGGAAGCATTGCGCGAAGGCCAGGAGCTGCTGGTACAGATCGAAAAAGACGAGCGCGGCAACAAGGGCGCAGCGCTGACCACCTACATCAGCCTGGCTGGCCGTTATATCGTACTGATGCCCAACAACCCCAGCGGCGGTGGCGTATCTCGCCGCATTGAGGGTGAAGACCGCAGTGAATTGCGCGATGTGCTGGCCCAGCTTGAAGTACCCAAAGGTGCCAGTATCATTGCACGCACTGCCGGTATTGGCCGTTCACTAGAAGAATTGCAATGGGACTTGAACTACCTCACCCAGTTGTGGGATGCGATTGACGCTGCCTCCAAAACCGAAAAAGCCCCCTCCCTGATCTATCTGGAAAGCAGCTTGGTGGTACGCGCGATTCGCGATTACTTCCATCCGGAAATCGGCGAAATTCTGATCGACACCGACGAAATCTACCAACAGGCTTTGGCTTTCATGAGCACGGTGATGCCGGACAACGTCGACCGCATCAAACGCTATGTGGATGATGTGCCGTTGTTCTCGCGTTTCCAGATCGAGCATCAAATTGAATCGGCCCATGCCCGCGAAGTCACCCTGCCATCCGGCGGCGTGATCGTGATTGACCATACCGAAGCGCTTACCGCAATCGATATTAACTCTGCGCGTTCCACTCGCGGCTCGGATATCGAAACCACGGCGTTCAATACCAACCTAGAAGCCGCTGAAGAAATCGCCCGCCAGATTCGTTTGCGCGACCTGGGCGGTTTGATCGTGATCGACTTTATCGACATGGAAAGCAGCCGCAACCAGCGTGACGTGGAAAACCGTTTACGCGATTCACTGCGCTATGACCGTGCTCGCGTACAGACTGCAAAAATTTCACGCTTTGGCTTGCTTGAGCTTTCACGCCAACGCTTGCAGCCCAGCCTGGAAGAAACCAGCTACTCGCCTTGCCCACGTTGCAATGGCATCGGTCATATCCGTGGCACTGATTCCTCCGCCTTGCACATCCTGCGCATCATCCAGGAAGAGGCGATGAAAGACCATAGCGCTTCAATTCATGTACAGGTTCCGGTGAATGTCGCCACTTTCCTGCTGAATGAAAAGCGTTCGGACATACACCTGATCGAGTCTCGTTTAAAAGTAAACGTCACCATCATCCCTAATCCGCATATGGAAACGCCGCACTACAGCGTTACCCGTTTGCGCCATGACGATATCACCGCAGACCATCTGCAATCGAGCTACAAACTGGTAGAAAAGCCAGTAGAAAAAAGCGCCGCGTCTACCGCTCAAAACGTCAAGGCCCAACGACCACAAGCTGTGGTGCAGGGAATTACACCGACACAACCTGCGCCTAAGCATGTTGTGATCAAAGCACCATCAGTGCTGAGCAAGTTTTTTGCCTGGGTTAAATCTCTGGGCGCAGAAGAGCCGAAAAAACAGACAAGCACTGCCTCACGCAACAACCAGCAACGTCGTGATCGCGCCGATGGCAATCGTACTGAAGCTGGTCAACAAGGTAATCGCCAGCGCAATAAGCCGCGCCGCGACAAGGAAGAAACACCGCGTAACGAGAAACCAGCTCGTCAGGAAGCAAAACCACAAGAGCCGCGCAAGGAAAAGCAGCAACAGCAGCAACGCCCTCCTCGCCCGGCAACTGAAAAGCCCGCACTGGAAAGCGTATTGCCAGTTGCAGCTGCCGAAGGCGTAGAAACAGCTGGTAGCAATGAGGGACGCAAGCGCGGCCGTCGTGGTGGCAAGCGTGAACGTGAACGTCGTGAACAGCAGCCTACTGAGCAAGTAGTGATTACTGGTGAAAATATGGCTGTGGTTGCTGCAGCCGACCAGGTTGCGACTGAAGTGAGCGCAGGATTGGTACAAATCGAGACCAAGCCTTCTGCGGCAAGCTCCACCACACCACCAGCCAGCAGCGCACCTTACCAGTCACGTCGCCGTGCACGTCCGCGTGAGATTTATACCATGGAGAACAAAGAGCCATTGGTACTGATCGAAACACACAAGGAAGCTGTTGTAATAACTCCTGCACAGCCACATAATGAGCCAGTTGTTACGCAGCCAGTTATTGCACATCAGGCACCTGTCGAAACGAGACATGAACAGCTTGAGACAAACACAGTACCTGTAGCAACGTATCAGGCTCCCGTTGAAATACAGCAGAATCAGGTTGAGGCAAGCACTACACCTATGGCAACGTACCAGCCACCAGTCGAAACACCTCTAGAGCAGATAGCACCAGCACCAGTAGTGGCATATGAGGCAGCCGTTGAACCAAGCCCGCAACAGGACGAATCCACTAAAGTCCCTGTGCCCGTTTATCATCTAACTGCCGAAACACAGCAAGTGCCAGTAGAAAAACCTACGGAAAAGTAGCCTTAAGTATCCATTAAAAACCCCGCACAGCTGACGCTGTGCGGGGTTTTTTTATTGCCGCGATTTCTGCTGATTCGGCTCTTGCCAGTACCATGTAACATTTATAACTGCGGATAAATTTTTGTAGGGTGGATAAGCGCAGCGCATCCACCATGCGTTCGGTGAATGCGCTGCGCTTATCCACCCTACCAATGCTCAAACAACTCTATCCGGCATTTGATGTATTCCAAGGCACTAACTGAGATGTTGTTTCTGTATATGCAACAGTAAGCCCGCTGCGGCATCTTCTACCATATCCAGCACATTCTCAAAGCCATCTTCCCCTCCATAGTACGGATCAGGCACTTCAGTCTCCTGATGGCTCTGCGCATATTGCAGAAATAATTCCAGACGATCACGTTGCACTGCTGGACATAGCCCTTGCAAGATCGCCATATTCGCATTGTCCATCGCCAGCACATAATCAAACCGGGAAAAATCAACCACCTCAACCTGCCGCCCCCGCAAGTTGCTCAAATCGTAGCCGCGCTGTTTTGCTGCACGCTGTGTGCGAAGGTCCGGAGGATTGCCGATGTGATAATCATGGGTACCCACTGAATCGATCGCTATATGTTGTGCTAGCCCCGCCTCCTCTACCCTTGTTCGAAACACCGCCTCGGCTGTGGGAGAGCGGCAGATATTGCCCATGCAACAAAATAATACAGAAATTTTTTTCATGTTATCGCTTTATCCTAAATTCCTCAGTTGATGGGTTCGTAGGCGCGACAAATTCGCATGGTCATTGCAAACAGGGTGAGAATTTTTCAATCAGAATACCCCGAGCAGCCTCCTACTCTACGCTCTGCTTCGCATAGGACAAGAACCCCAGCGGGGTGTCGGACTTAGACGCCATCTAAACATAACATGTTAATTATATTGAATATTTTATATTTCGGCAGTAATTTTAATTTCTTTATCAATCAAATAGTTGAGAGTTAATTCCGACGGGCTGCTAGGGGAGGCCTGTATTTTTCACCCGCTCTGGCAACTGCAATATCGCCGCTCCATTGGTGGGAGAGAAGCACTTAGCAGCAGCTTCCTGCCACGGCAACCAGATGTAATTCAAATGTTCGCGCGGTGAAAGTATGACCGGCTGAATCTCCGGCAATTCCAGTCCGAATACATGTTCGGTATTTTGTGTCACTCCCGGCGCATAGCGATGGCGCCATACAGGATATATTTCATATACATTCTGGTAATGCCAGTCGCTCAGTTTGAAATTTTTTGCGATCAGCCCAGTTTCTTCAAAGGCCTCTCGTGCGGCAGTGTGGCTCAGCAGCTCATCATCGTCGCGGCTGCCGGTAATCGATTGCCAGTAGCCGGGATGGTCCGCTCTATCCAGCAACAAAACCTCGAGCGCTGAAGTATAAATCACCACCAGGACTGAAACAGGCTGCTTATAGGCCATTGCTATTCAGCATGAAAATATCCAGAAAGGCTTGCCCTGAGATTTCCAGTAGTCCACCGTGGAAGCCATAATATCCTTGGCGACCTCGTGATCGTTTGCCAGCAGGTTGAAGTTGGCAGTACAGTTGGCCAATAGCAACACATAACCCGGCGCATTTTTCCATGACAGATCAGCAAGCGCATCTGCCAGTGCGTCCCAATTTTTTCCGAACCATTCCGGTGCTTCAATCTTTTGTGCAATTGCTGCGAGAAATTCGCTCTTGCTGTGCACACCCGTCAAATCGACATCAAATAAGACAAACCCCGCTTCATTGGCTGCAGCCCGCACATCATCCAGTTCGCAGGTGACCATGTAGACACCCGCCTCTTTGACATCCTTTAAACGCAATGCAAGATGATCCATGATCAAGCACCCCTTACTCTCGAATCAATTTGAATGTTTGGTAATGGTCGTCGCTGTAATAACAATCGGGGGGTTGTCCGCACACAATACGTCGTGCGCCGCGATTGCGTGCCCCCGGAGTTTTTACGGTGTACTCATGATAATAGCCGCGCTGTTTTTTGGGTAGCAGCTTTTCGCGGTTTCCAAACACAAGTCCGTCACGCGAGTAAGGAAACGGCCCTCCCTGTTTGATCAGGCGCAAGGTCTCTTTGGCTTCCACCGGCAAGGCAGGCAATGCAACTTCCTGCAATACAGGATTGCTGTAGGAATTATTGTTGTAAGCAGATGCTGGTGGTGTTGCTAATGCCAGTATGGCAGCCAGCAGTACCGCTAGCCAATACGGAGACTTTGTCACACAGCCTGTGCTCAGCCACTTCGTCTTCATTGCATTTCCCCTACTCAAAGATTGCTGGGAGACATACGCCCAATGCAACAACCTTAGTTTTTAGGCGTTTCTGCTGCAGGCTGACGCAGACGAATATGCAGTTCACGCAACTGCTTTTCATCCACCGCACTCGGTGCCTGAGTCAATAGACATTGCGCACGTTGGGTTTTTGGGAAAGCAATTACATCGCGGATTGATTCGGCACCGGTCATCATGGTGACAATACGATCCAGACCGAAGGCCAAGCCACCGTGCGGTGGCGCACCGTATTGCAGGGCATCCAGCAGGAAGCCGAATTTAAGTTGCGCTTCTTCTGCATCAATATTGAGCGCACGAAATACCTGGCTCTGCACTTCTACCTTGTGGATACGCACTGAGCCACCGCCCATTTCCCAGCCATTGAGGGCCAGGTCATAGGCTTTGGCCAGGCATCTACCGGGGGCAGTTTCCAGGTATTGCAGATCTTCATCTTTGGGCGCGGTGAAAGGATGGTGACAGGCATTCCAGCGTTTCGCTTCGTCGTCATATTCGAACATGGGGAAATCGACTACCCAGATTGGCTCCCACGCTTTGCCGTTGACGTAGCCCTTTTCGTGGCCGATTTTGTTGCGCAATGCGCCCAAGGCGTCGTACACAACTTTTTCCTTGTCGGCGCCGAAGAAAATCAGGTCGCCATTTTGTGCGCCTGTGCGTTCCATAATGGTAAGCAGCGCAGCTTCACTGAGATTTTTGACGATGGGTGACTGCAAGCCGGTTTCATTCAACTGCGTCACATCATTGACCTTGATGTAAGCCAGTCCTTTGGCGCCATAAATGCTGACGAATTTGGTGTACTCGTCGATCTCGCCACGAGTAAACGCCGCACCATTAGGGATGCGCATAGCAGCCACACGGCCATTAGGCTGATTCGCCACGGTAGCAAATACTTTGAACGACACATCTTTCACCGCGTCGGTGACGTCAGTGATTTCCAGCGTCACACGCATATCCGGCTTGTCGGAACCAAAGCGTGCCATCGCTTCCTGGTAAGTGATACGCGGGAAAGGATTGGGCAGTTTTACGTTCATCACTTCATCAAAGACTGTGCGGATCATTTCTTCGGCAAGAACCATGATTTGCTCTTCAGACATAAATGAAGTTTCAATATCCACCTGGGTGAATTCAGGCTGGCGATCGGCGCGCAGGTCTTCATCGCGGAAACATTTGGTGATCTGGTAATAGCGGTCAAAACCCGCCACCATCAACAGTTGCTTGAACAGTTGTGGCGATTGCGGCAAGGCGAAAAATTCGCCTGCATGAACCCGGGAGGGCACTAGGTAATCGCGAGCACCTTCAGGTGTTGATTTAGTCAACATCGGGGTTTCGATATCTATAAAACCGGCATCATCCAGGAAGCGGCGGAAAGCGCGTGCGGTTTTGTATCGCAGCATCATGTTCTTTTGCATGTAAGGACGGCGCAGGTCAATAACGCGGTGGGTCAGACGCACGTTTTCAGACAGATTTTCATCATCCAGCTGGAACGGTGGCGTGACGGAAGCATTGAGCACTTCAATTTCCTGACATACCAATTCAATTTCGCCACTGGCCAGATTCGCATTCTCGGAACCTTCAGGACGGCGACGTACCTTGCCGGTAACACGCAAAACGAATTCATTGCGCACTGACTCGGCAATTTTAAACATCTCTGCAGGCTCTGGATTACACACGATCTGAGCCAATCCTTCACGGTCGCGCAGATCAATAAAAATCACCCCGCCATGATCACGGCGGCGATGTGCCCAGCCGCATAATGAGACGGTTTTACCAAGGTGAGTGGCGTTTAATTGCCCGCAATAATGTGTACGCATGAAAGTTCTTTGCTAAAAAATAAATAAAAAAAATTAGGGCTTGGGGATTACATTGGCCGCTGCTGTTTCAGCAGAAGCAACCGCTCCCATGGAGATAATGGATTTAAAAGCCACGTCCACGCTGATATCCACTTCGATGGTGTCGGCTTTACGCACAAAGAAATAAAAACCATTAAGCGGACTGGGCGTTGTAGGGATAAAGACGCCCACATATTCATCACCTATTTTCTGTGCCACCCCGCCCGGTACGGTCGTTTGAAACGCCAGCGACCAAGCCTCGGCATGCGGATAGCGCACCAGCAATACCTTGCCAAAGGCTTTATTGTCGCCTTTCAATAAGGTGTCACTAACTTGCTTTACGCTTTTGTAAATGGCGTTGACGAAGGGAATGCGGTGCAGGATGCCTTCCCAATAATGCAGCAATTGCTTGCCTAACACATTGCGCACAATCAAGCCCGTGACTAGCAGTACCAACACGGTCAGTATTACGCCAAGTCCGGGAATATAAAATCCCAGCCAATATTCCGGACGCCAATGCTCTGGCAACAGCAACAGGCTCTGGTCCAACATGCCAATGACAATACTCAGAACCCAGGCTGTAATGCCAAGTGGAACCCAGACCAGCAGGCCGGTCAGCAGATACTTTTTCACTTACTTGCCGCCGCAACTGGTTTGGCTTCAGTTTTATTGCCAGAGTTCTTGAAATCGGTCACGTAATATCCGTCACCTTTGAGCTGAAAACCAGCTGACGAAATTTGTTTGGCGTAGGTCTCCTTACCACAGGCAGGGCAAGTGGTAAGCGGCGCATCGCTCATTTTCTGGATTTCATCATTTTCCGAGCCGCAACTACTGCAGCGATATAAATAAATTGCCAAGGGGATATCTCCTGATACAAAAAAAGCTAAAACCTAAAGGGCGCATATTATACCCCACACTTAACTGCCGGGTCGCATAGGGCAAGTCCCCACACTCAACTGTACAAACGCATAATGCAATTCCCCACACCTGTTAATGCAAACACATGTGGAAGACGTTCAAAATGGGGATCGTGGCAGGAACTACAACCTTCAGACAGAATGCGCAGCTTGCTCACGCCACATACCAGGCGCAATTCCATCCAAGGTCCACTCGCCTATGCTATAGCGAATCAAACGCAGTGTAGGCAAGCCTACTGCGGCCGTCATACGGCGCACTTGACGGTTTTTACCTTCACGAATAATGAGTTGCAGCCAGCTGGTCGGTATGGCCTTGCGTTCCCGGACAGGCGGGTTACGCGGCCATATCCCTGCGGGCTCTACTATGCACCTTACCTCTGCCGGCAAGGTGATAAAATCCTTGAGGTCTATGCCTTTACGCAACTTTACAAGCGCCTCTTCATCCGGTACACCTTCTACTTGCACCCAATAGGTTTTCGCCAGTTTATGACGCGGGTCAGTAATCAAGTGTTGCAATTTTCCATCGTCGGTAAGCAGCAACAGACCTTCACTATCTGTGTCCAGTCGGCCGGCAGGATAAAAATCAGGAAGCGCGATATAATCGGCCAAAGTCGGGTGCAAGCCATCTCGACTGAACTGGCAAACAACTCCAAACGGTTTATTAAATAGCAGGACGCGGCTCATTTCATTTTCTTTTTCCAAAATTTTTTATCATGCTTAGCCAGCAAGCTGGCATGAATTATCCTAGAAAAAGCAGTTCGATCCGCAGATTACGCAGATTAGATTGATTAAAAAGCAAAAAACCGAAAAATCCAGCTCACCCATTTGGTGAGTCAGACTGTACGAACAACTTGATGTGTAATCTGCGGACAACTGCCGTTTTTAGGATTATACGAAGAAATTGTTACAAATCATTAACCAAATGAGAAAAACATGAGCAAGCAAAAAATTATTTACACTAAAGTTGACGAAGCACCTGCACTGGCAACCTACTCTTTACTGCCGATTGTTCAAGCATTTACCAAGGCGGCCGGCATTAGCGTTGAAACCAGGGATATTTCCCTGGCAGGACGAATACTCGCGAGCTTCCCTGAAAATCTGACTGCCAGCCAGCGTGTCGCTGATGACCTGACCGAACTGGGTGCGCTGACTTTGCTGCCGGAAGCAAACATCATTAAGCTGCCCAATGTGAGCGCATCGCAGCCACAGTTGAAGTCTGCCATCAAGGAATTACAGGCTCAAGGATACAAGGTTCCGGACTACCCGGAAGAGCCGAAAACGGATGCCGACAAGGACATCAAGGCGCGTTATAGCAAGGTGCTCGGCAGTGCGGTGAATCCGGTGCTGCGCGAAGGCAACTCCGACCGCCGTGCCGCCGCCTCAGTCAAACAATTCGCACGCAAACATCCGCATCGCGTGGGCAAATGGACAGCTGATTCCAAGACCCGTGTCGCACACATGAGCAGCGGCGATTTCTACGGTAGCGAAAAATCCGTGACTGTGCATGAAGCCATCAACACGCGCATCGAATTCGTGGGTAAAGATGGCAAGATCAGCGTGCTCAAGGACAAGCTTTCCCTCAAGGCGGGTGAGGTGATCGATGCTGCGGTGATGAGCCGCCGCGCATTGCGCAAGTTCTACGCTGAGCAGATCGAAGCGGCAAGGAAAGAGCGCGTGCTGCTGTCCCTGCACCTCAAGGCCACCATGATGAAGGTATCCGACCCCATCATGTTCGGTCATGCCGTTTCCGTGTTTTTCAAGGACGTATTCGATAAGCACGGCGCGCTGCTCAAGGAGCTGAAGGTGAACGTCAACAACGGCTTCGGCGACATGGAGACCAAGGTTTTTGCGTTGCCAGAAAACAAGCGCGCCGCCATCGTGGCCACCATTGCCGATTGCTTCAGGAAGCAGCCGCCACTGGCGATGGTGAATTCCGACAAGGGCATCACCAACCTACACGTGCCCTCCGACGTAATTATCGACGCCTCGATGCCACCGATGATCCGCGATGGCGGCAAGATGTGGGACGCCGATGGCCTGGCCTACGACACACTGGCGATGATCCCCGACCGCTGTTACGCGGGCATCTATGTTGCCACCATCGAGGACTGCAAGAAAAACGGTGCACTTGACCCCGCCATTATCGGCAGCGTACCAAATGTCGGCTTGATGGCGCAGCAGGCCGAGGAATACGGCTCGCACGACAAAACGTTTGAAATGACTGGCGACGGCGTGGTGCGCATTGTCGATGCATCCGGCAAGACACTACTGGAGCAGCCAGTCGAGCAAGGCGACATTTATCGCGCCTGCCAGACCAAGGATGCACCCGTCCAAGATTGGGTGAAACTCGCCGTCACCCGCGCGCGACTTTCCAACACGCCAGCCATTTTCTGGCTGGATAAAAACCGTGCGCATGACGCGCAGATCATCGCTAAAGTCGAGAAGTGCCTCATGAATCACGACACGTCAGGATTGGACCTCAAGATCATGGAACCGGCGGACGCTTGCCGTGCCACGCTGAAGCGCATCCGCCAGGGCAAAGACACCATCTCCGTCACCGGCAATGTATTACGCGATTACCTCACCGACCTGTTTCCCATCCTGGAACTCAACACCAGTGCAAAGATGCTTTCCATCGTGCCGCTGATGAATGGTGGTGGACTGTTTGAGACCGGTGCGGGCGGTTCAGCACCGAAACACGTTCAACAATTTCAAGAAGAAGGCTATTTGCGTTGGGACTCTCTGGGAGAGTTCCTAGCACTGGGCGTATCACTGGAACATCTGGCGCAGACCTTCAACAACGGAAAGGCGCAAGTGCTGGCGGACACGTTGGATCAAGCAATTGGAAAAATCCTCGACAACAACAAATCACCCTCACGCAAGGTGGGTGAACTCGATAACCGTGGCAGCCATTTCTATCTAGCCCTGTACTGGGCTCAGGCGCTTGCCGCACAGACCAAAGACAGCGAAATTCAGTCGCGCTTTGCTCCGCTGGCAAAAGCACTTGCAGACAACGAGGCAAAGATCAATGTTGAATTGATCGCAGCACAGGGGAAACCGGTGGATCTGGGGGGATATTATCACCCTGCCGTCGAGAAAACTTCAAAGGCAATGCGTCCAAGCGCGACATTCAATGCTGCCTTGGCTGCCATTTAAGCTCATCTTTAACCTAGACTGCTCATTAGACGAAAAGCTCGTCATTCCCGCGCAGGCGGGAATCCAGTTGATTGACACCCCCGCGAAGCGGGACGGCATGGCGGTTTTGCACCCGCAAGGGGTACGCTGTTGGGTACCCGCACTGCGTGCGACCCTGCCTCTGCCTGCTTCGCAGCGCGTTTTATTGCTGGATTCCCGCCTGCGCGGGAATGACGAAGCTGATGGGCAATCCGGCTTTAAAGTAATTCTGTCCGAAACCGCAGTCACCCATGGCTTTGCACGACTGATGATGGCACACCAAGGTGAAATGCTTCATGTTTAGCGAGACTAATGAGCACCAAAATATAGACGAAAAAAAGCCCGCGGTTGCGGGCTTCAGCTTATCCAGCCAAGAACCTGATTAAGGAGCCTGGATGTTTGAAGCTTGCTTGCCTTTAGGACCTTGAACGATATCAAAGGTAACCTTCTGGCCTTCTTTCAGCGACTTGAAACCGCTCATATTGATTGCGGAAAAGTGCGCGAAAAGATCTTCGCTACCATCATCCGGAGTGATAAAGCCAAAGCCTTTTGCATCATTGAACCACTTAACTGTACCGTTTGCCATGTTAAAACTTCCTTACTAAAAAAACGGGTGGATTCCCGTCAAACCGTTTGAATTTTCCATCCCGCGCATGGCAAAACCAGTACTGCAGATACTTTGATTCAAACACCCACACGCTTTTTACGCTAGTTCTAGCAAAACAGTCAAGCCTTAAATGAAAATTTTTATATTTCTTCAGAATAAGCTTGAAAAAAATGTCTTAATCCTCAGATAATGTCACTTAATAATGTGACAATATAGCCATGACGACGAAACACGAAAGTACGACCTTGCTTGAGGTTGAGCGCATCAAACCCAAGCCCCCAAAGCTATACAAGGTTATGCTGCTGAATGATGATTACTCAACCATGGTTTTTGTGGTGACGGTTTTGCAAACATTTTTCGCAATGGGCAGGGAACGCGCCATGCAAGTCATGCTTAAAGTTCACGCTGAGGGCTCTGCAGTCTGCGGGGTTTATCCCAAAGATACAGCCGAATCGAAAGTAGCACAGGTCACAGCATTTGCAATAGAAAACGGACACCCGCTTAGATGTATTTTGGAGGAAAATTAATATGATCGCGCAAGAATTGGAAGTAAGCCTGCATTTGGCTTTTGTTGAGGCGCGCCAGAAGCGGCACGAATTTATTACTGTGGAGCATTTACTGCTTGCCATGCTGGACAATCCTTCGGCCGCACATGTTCTACGTGCCTGTGGTGCAGATATAGAAGAGTTACGCACAGTGCTGGCTAATCATATTGATACGCACACACCCAGGTCGGCCGGCAATACCGATGTCGAAACCCAGCCTACTGTTGGTTTTCAGCGCGTTATTCAACGTGCAATCCTACACGTGCAATCTTCCAGCAAGAAGGAAGTGACCGGTGCCAATATTCTGGTCGCCCTGTTTGGTGAAAAGGAATCTCATGCAGTGTATTTCCTGCACCAGCGTGGCATCACACGCTTGGACGTGGTTAATTACATAGCCCATGGCATCAACAAAACGGCCGAAGTCAGCAATGCCAAGCCGGTTGCCGAACCAGAAGTGGCGCAAGAACAAAATGACGACAGCGCATTAAAGAGCTACACCCTTGATCTCAATGCGCAGGCATTCGCAGGCAAAATCGACCCCTTGATTGGCCGCGACATTGAACTGGAGCGCGTCATTCAAACTCTTTGCCGTCGCCGCAAAAATAATCCGCTACTGGTTGGCGAGGCCGGCGTGGGTAAGACTGCGATTGCAGAAGGACTGGCACGACGTATTACCGAAGGCAATGTGCCGGACATCCTGAAAGATGCTCACGTCTACTCACTCGATATCGGCGCCTTGCTGGCGGGTACCAAATATCGCGGCGACTTCGAACAGCGCTTGAAAGCGGTGCTTAAGGAACTGGCTGCTGCTCCCAATGCTATTCTATTCATTGATGAAATTCACACCATCATCGGTGCGGGCGCTGCGTCCGGCGGCACCATGGATGCGTCCAACCTACTCAAGCCCTCTCTCTCCAGCGGCGCACTTAAATGCATAGGCGCAACCACTTATCAGGAATATCGCGGCATTTTCGAGAAAGATCATGCACTGTCGCGACGCTTCCAGAAAGTGGACGTTCCGGAACCTTCAGTAGAGGAGACAATAGAAATTCTGAAAGGACTGAAATCGCGGTACGAAAGTCACCACAGCGTCAAATACAGCGCTGCAGCGATCTCCAGCGCAGCGGAACTAGCCGCACGCTTCATCAATGACAGGCATCTGCCCGACAAGGCGATCGACGTGCTGGACGAAGCCGGTGCCGCGCAGCGCATCCTGCCCAAGTCCAAACAGAAAAAAATCATCGGCAAGCATGAGATTGAAGAGATCATCGCCAAGATTGCACGCATCCCAGCACGCACCGTGTCGCATGACGATCGCAACACCTTGAAGACGCTGGAACGCGATCTCAAAGCCGTGGTGTTTGGCCAGCATGCCGCAATCGAAGTGCTGACACGCGCCATCAAGATGTCGCGCAGCGGATTGGGCAACCCGCAAAAGCCCATCGGCAGCTTCCTGTTCTCAGGCCCTACCGGCGTAGGCAAGACCGAAGTGGCGCGCCAGCTCGCTTTCGTCATGGGGATGCCTATCCATCGCTTCGATATGTCGGAATACATGGAGCGCCATGCCGTGTCACGTTTGATCGGCGCACCTCCCGGCTATGTCGGCTTTGAACAGGGCGGCCTGCTTACCGAAGCCATCACCAAGCAGCCGCATTGCGTGCTGTTGCTGGATGAAATTGAAAAAGCCCACCCCGACATCTTTAACATCCTGCTGCAAGTGATGGATCACGGCACCCTCACCGACAACAACGGGCGCAAAGCGGACTTCCGTAACGTGGTCATCATCATGACCACCAATGCCGGTTCAGAAGCACTGAACAAAGTACAGATCGGCTTTACCAAGACAGCTTCCGGCGGTGATGAAATGGCTGACATCAAGCGCATGTTCACCCCGGAATTCCGCAACCGTCTGGATGCGACCATCTCCTTTGCACCGCTAGGTAAAGAAGTGATCCTGCGCGTGGTGGACAAATTCCTGATGCAGCTGGAAGAGCAATTGCACGAGAAGAAAGTGGATGCTGTCTTCACCGATGCACTGAAAGATTATCTGTCCGAAAAAGGCTTCGATCCGCTAATGGGCGCACGTCCGATGGCTAGATTGATTCAGGATACTATTCGCAGTGCACTGGCAGACGAACTGCTGTTTGGACGCCTAGCCAGTGGCGGCAAAGTCACTGTTGATGTAAAGGATGGCAAAGTGGTACTGGAATTTGAAAAAGAAGAAGTCGTAGCTGCTTAAGGGCACCTCTAAAAATTCAAAATTCTACCTGCTTGCAGGTTCTTGTCCTCTACGCAGCGACAGCGTAGAGGGGGAAGTGAGACAAGGCGCGATGAAGTGGGGTAAGCAGGCAAGCCTTGTCAAAGGCTGCTCGCATAAAAATTTCCGAGCAACGCAGTATCACGACGAAGTTTGGATTTTTAGAGGTGCCCTGAATATGATTAGGAAAAGTATCGCATAGATCCACATGCCATACTGCTGCGTCAATGCAAGCCAATGTGTATCGAGATACAAGACAATGTCGATTAACCGCTTATGAACTTCATGATTATGGCAACACTTCTTCAGATTCTGTTTTTTCCGGCTTGAAGAAATCCTCACGCGAGACGCCGAATATCAGCAATAAGGGGCTGGCTACCAGCACCGAGGAGTAAATACTGAACATGATGCCGATGGTCAGTGCCACTGCAAAGTAGTGCAGCGTTTCTCCGCCAAGAAACAGCATCGACGTCACCATCATCTGCGTGCTACCGTGCGTAATAATGGTGCGCGACATGGTGCGGGTAATGGCATTGTCGATGATTTCCTTCACTTCGGCCTTGCGCATCTTGCGGAAATTTTCGCGGATACGGTCAAACACCACCACCGATTCGTTCACCGAATAGCCCAACACCGCCAGCACCGCAGCCAGTACCGGGAGGGAGAAATCCCACTGGAAAAATGCAAAGAAACCAAGAATAATGACCACGTCATGCAAGTTGGCGATGATCGCGGCGAGGCCAAATTTCCAATCGAAGCGTATCCACAAATAAATGACGATACCTAGTGAAACCAGCAACAAGGCCATCGCACCATTCTCGAATAGCTCTTTACCCACTTGCGGACCGACAAATTCAACCCGGCGCATCTCAACACTGGCATCCCCTGTTTTCAACTTTGCCAACACATTTTCGCTCACGCTGGAACTCGTGGCATTTTGCCTGACCGGCACTTGAATCAGCACATCATGGCTGGAGCCAAAATTTTGCGCCAGCGCATCGTGGAAGCCAATCTCGGCAAGTTGAGCCCGCACTTTGTTGAGGTCAGCGGGTTGCGTGTAATGCATTTCCATCACCGTGCCACCGGTAAAATCCACCCCAAAATTTAGTCCCTTGGTGGCCAGAAAAAACACCGCCAGGATAAAAGTCACCAAAGAAATACTGGTGGTCAATCGCCCATAACTCATGAACGGGATGTCTTTTTTAAATCTGAAAAATTCCATGTTACAGTTCCTTAGAAATATTGTATTGAGACTTAATCCCAAATAATCCCACGCCTCGTCATTCCCGCGTAGGCGGGAATCCAGCAATAAAACATTCCGCGAAGTGGGCAGAACAGCAGCATTGTCCCGCTTCGCGGGGCATATTTCAATCAGCTGGATTCCCGCCTACGCGGGAATGACGGCTCTTTGGTCTAATGGACAATCTGGGTTAATCACCTTAACCACATAGTCACCTTGGTGCGTGCCTAACCTATAGACACTTTGGTCAGTCGCGCCTTACGCCCGTAAATCAGATTAACCAGTGATCGAGATACCAGCACCGAGCTGAACATTGAAGTCATGATACCCAGACATAACACGACAGCAAAACCACGTATCGGACCCGAGCCAAACATGAACAGCGCAATGCCGGCAATCAGCGTCGTGATATTCGAGTCGAGTATCGTTGAGAAGGCATTGTCATATCCAATATGGATTGCGGTCTGCGGCGGCACGCCGTTGCGCAACTCTTCGCGGATACGTTCGTTAATCAGCACGTTGGAGTCGATCGCCATACCCAGTGTCAGCGCGATAGCTGCCATGCCCGGCAATGTCAACGTGGCTTGCAACATGGATAACAATGCTACCAATAGTAATAGATTAGCACCCAGTGCAAGAACAGAAATGCCGCCAAACATCATGTAATACGCGATCATGAAAATCGCGATGGCAATAAAACCTATCTGGGTGGATTGGAAACCGCGTGCAATATTGTCGGCACCTAGGCTGGGGCCCACGGTACGCTCTTCAATAATTTCCATCGGCGCAGCCAGCGCACCCGCACGCATCAGCAACGCAAGATCATTGGCTTCCTGAGTATTCCGCATGCCGGTGATCTGGAACCTGTTGCTCAGCTCGGATTGTATCGTCGGCGCGGTCAGCACTTCAGCCTTGCCCTTCTCGATCAGCACCACCGCCATGCGCCGTTTGATCCCTTCACGCGACGCATTTTTCATTGCCAGGCCGCCTTTGGCATCCAGCTTCACGCTCACCACAGAGCCGGCATTCTGCGTATCGATAGAAGCATCTGCGCCGGTCAGATTTTCACCCGTAAATACCACTTGCTTAGACAGCAGCAAAGCTTCTTCACGCCCATCGCGGCGCGAATACAGCAGCTCCGTGCCAGCGGGAATCATGCCCTTTTCGGCCGCTGCAATTTTCTCTGGATTGTAATCACGCGAATCGGGGCTCAGGTGCGCCTCTACCATGCGCACTTGCAACGTGGCAGTGCGACCCAGTATGCCTCTTGCACGGACCGGATCCTGCATACCGGGTAACTGCACCACGATACGATCAGCACCCTGCTGCTGGATCACAGGCTCGGCCACGCCGAGTTCATTTACCCGGTTGCGCAACGTTGTCAGGTTCTGCTGTACTGCGGCTTTCTGTATGCTTTGCTCTTCTTGCGGCTTGATGGTTGCGATCAAACGGAAATCGCTGCTGCTATCGTTGTCGTTATATTCCATGCCGCCAAAACGCTGCTTCAACTCGGCTAATCCCTTGCTGCGTGTTGCTGCATCGCGGAACTTGACGCTCAAATTGTTACCCTCGCGGGTCACGCCGGAATACGGGATATTCTGTTCGCGCAAAGTGCTACGAAATTCACCGACAGAGGCATCCAGCGTTTTGTCCAGTACGCTTTTCATATCAACTTGCAACAAGAAGTGCACACCGCCGCGCAAATCCAGACCCAGATACATCGGCAGCGCGTTGATACTGATAAGCCATTGCGGAGAACGCGGCTGTAAATTCAATGCCACCACATAATCCTCACCCAGCTGCGCCTGCAGAATATCTTTTGCCTTGGCTTGGGTGTCAATATCGGCAAAGCGCGCCTTGATGCCCGTTGCATCCTGCGCCAGCACTTCAGGATTGATTTGCGCTGCATTGAGTGCAAGCTCTACTCGCTTCAACAACGCAGCATCAACCTTGAGATGAGCGCGCACAGGCATGATCTGAACGGCAGGAGATTCTCCGTAAAGATTGGGCAAGGCATACACAAAGCCCAAAACGAGTGCGCCAAAAATCAACAGGTATTTCCACAGCGGGTAATGGTTCATTGCAGTACCTTTTAGTTTGCAGCCTTGATTGTTCCCTTGGGCAGCGAAGTTTGAATCGCGCCCTTCTGGACAGTGAGATTAATACCTTCAGCAACTTCAATACTGACATAGCTGTCGCCAACCTTGACTACACGGCCCATTATTCCTCCGGAAGTTACCACCTCATCGCCTTTTTGCAGCGCAGCGATGAGGACTTTCATCTCTTTCGAGCGTTTCATTTGCGGACGCAGTATCAAGAAATAAAATACCGCTGCCAAGCCTATCAGCGGAATAAAATCCATAAATCCGGCTGTATTCGCAGGAGCTGCACCTTCTGCATATGCGTTACTAATCAATAAATTGCTGATGGACATCATTTAATTTCTCCAGATAAAAATTCAAAAGGGTGATTCTAACACGAAGCACATGTATAAATTATTATGGCGCCACTCAGCGTGCAGACTCTGCTAACAGCATCGAGCGTTCAACTTCAAAAATCGAGACAAACTCGGCAAACTTGCCCTGCTCAATTGCAGCGCGTATTCCCGCCATCAGCTTCTGGTAGTAATAGAGGTTGTGTATGGTATTGAGGCGCGCGCCGAGTATCTCGTTGATGCGATGCAGATGGTGCAGATAAGCGCGGGTAAAATTGCGGCAGGTATAACAACCACATGTTTCATCCAGCGGGCGTAAATCCAGCTTGTATTGGGCATTTTTGATTTTGATATTGCCATAGCGGGTAAACAACATGCCGTTGCGGGCATTACGCGTCGGCATCACGCAATCAAACATATCGATACCCTGTTTCACCCCGTCCACCAAGTCTTCAGGTGTACCCACGCCCATCAGGTAACGCGGTTTATTGGCAGGCAATTGTGGCGCAGTATGCTGCAAGATACGCAGCATATCTTCCTTGGGCTCGCCCACCGACAGGCCGCCGATGGCAAAGCCGTCAAAACCGATATCCATCAGTTCCTTCAACGATTCATCGCGCAGGTTTTCATGCATACCGCCCTGCACAATGCCGAACAACGCATTGCTGTTTCCCTCATGCGATTGTTTCGAACGCTCGGCCCAACGCAAAGACAAGCGCATCGAATCCCCCGCGACTTTTTCATCTGCCGGATGCGGCGTGCATTCGTCGAAAATCATCACGATGTCAGAATTCAGCACCTTCTGGATACGCATCGATTCCTCAGGTGTAAGGAAACACTTGTCGCCATTCACCGGCGACTGGAATTTCACACCCTCTTCCGTAATCTTGCGCAACTCGCCCAGGCTGAACACCTGGAAGCCGCCAGAATCGGTAAGGATAGGCCCATCCCAGCCCATGAAGCGATGCAGCCCGCCGTGCGCCTCGATTACTTCAAGACCGGGGCGCAGCCACAGGTGGAAGGTGTTACCCAGCACGATTTGCGCGCCGATTTCCTTGAGTTCAAGCGGCGACATTGCTTTCACTGTGCCATAGGTGCCAACCGGCATGAAGGCGGGCGTTTCAACGGTGCCGTGGGCCAGATGGAGAGTGCCGCGACGGGCGAGGCCGTCGGTGTTATGCAAATCAAATTTCATCATCAAGAATAAATAAAGACTTTTCGTTTTCTACCTGCGCTCCAACCACGACCGCACCCACTCACAACTCACTTAAATTCTAGTGAGTTGTCAGTTGTAAGTGGTAAGTAAAAACACATTCTCTACTCACCACTCACCACTCACTACTCACTACTCACTATTTTTGCGACTTCATAATACTCATCGCAGCAGCCACCAATCCACCCATATCAGCCAAGTTTCCCGGGAGAATCAGGGTGTTGCCTGCCTTGGCAACATTAGCAAAAGCATCTACATATTTTTCTGCGACTTTCAAGTTGACTGCATCCATGCCACCTGGTGACTGAATCGCCTTGGCAACTTTCATGATAGCCTCGGCATTAGCTTCCGCCACGGCGATAATAGCCGCGGCTTCACCCTGTGCGAGATTGATAGCGGACTGCTTCTCACCTTCGGAACGCTGAATGAATGCTTCGCGCTCGCCGGTGGCGATGTTGATCTGCTCCTGTTTGCGGCCTTCTGAGGCAGCGATCAGCGCACGCTTTTCACGCTCGGCGGTGATCTGCGCCTGCATCGCATGCAGAATTTCCTTAGGCGGGGTTAAGTCTTTGATCTCGTAACGCAACACTTTAACGCCCCAGCTGGTTGCAGCCTCATCCAGCGCCGCAACCACCGCACTATTGATGTGATCACGCTCCTCAAAAGTTTTATCCAACTCCATTTTGCCAATGGCGGAACGTAAAGTGGTTTGCGCCAGCTGGGTAATCGCCATGAGGTAATTGCTGCTGCCATAGGAAGCCAGCTTGGGGTCGGTTACCTGGAAATACAGGACACCGTCCACCTGCAACTGTGTGTTGTCCTTGGTAATACAAATCTGGCTGGGCACATCCAGCGGCACCTCTTTCAGCATGTGCTTGTAGGCAACCTTGTCGACAAAGGGGATGACAATATTTAGGCCTGGTTGCAGTGCTGCATGAAAACGTCCAAGGCGCTCGACTACCCAGGAATTTTGCTGGGGGACTATTTTAAGTGAATTGATAATAAAAATAACGGCTACAGCCAGAATAAACAGTGCGATTTCCATATTGCCTCCCGTGTAATGTTGAAGTTGGTTTAACTAAAGGGTGCCTCTAAAAATTCAAAATTCTAAGTGGGGCAAGGCGCGAGTAAATTTTTGAGCGCAGCATATATTTGATATGTAAGCGATAAAAATTTCTGAGCAACACAGTATCGCGACGAAGTTTGGATATTTAGAGGTGCCCTAAAATTCAGACCGGTTTATTATGCGTCAGCACAAGAATCGAACCGCGCATTTCTTTGATATAAAACACCCCTTCATGCGCAGCATCAGAAATATCTAGCTCCGCATCCCATGCAGCACCTCGGTAAAGCACACGCGCAGTACCATCATCCCGCCAGGTTAATACCTTGACATGCTGCCCCACATCTAGGCTTAGGTTGGATGCGTCGCTGGCGCGGCTACCCTTCCATCCGCGCAACATGACTATTCCAATAATACCTATCAGTGCGGCAAGTACAAATTGCGCAGGCACTCCCAATCCGAGCAATGCCGCAACGCCGCCAACAGCCAGCGCGAGCGAAATGACCAACAGGTAAAACGTACCCGTTGCCATCTCAACGCCAAACAGCACTAAAGCTAACAGAAACCAATATATGTAAATCGCCATATTTTCCTCCGGATTAAGTAGCCCGTGCTATCAGCATCGCCATCGCTAGACTTGGGTAAGTGAAAGTTGTTAAGCAGTATATCCACCACGTTGAAGCGGTATCCCAGCGTAATGAAAGATACTTGCTCCCACTCCCCTGCACGAAATTTTCCGCTTTGCGCAGTAAACGTGCATTGTAGCTTGATGAAGCGTGGCATTTCATGGATAATTCGCACCTTCTTGATCCGGGCATCTCACCCGGACCTTGCCGGGATGGCGGAATTGGTAGACGCGCTGGACTCAAAATCCAGTATTCGCAAGGATGTGGGGGTTCGATTCCCCCTCCCGGCACCATTTTATAGTTTGAAGAAGTCCAAAGAAGTCCTTAAACCCGCATGTCTTATAGCATTGCGGGTTTTTTCTTGTCCAGCGAAATGCAGTAACATCTATTGCAATCCGGCTAAATTTGCAGTAACTTATGCAGTAACACCCCCTGTTACTGTTTTTCTCTGAAAAGTTACTGCATTTTCTACTGGAGTTACTGCAATGGTGCGACACCTAATCAAGACGGATGTGACTATCCGCAACACCAAGCCCACGGACGCGACACAACGCCTGAATGACGGGGACGGGCTTTATCTGCTGGTCAAGCCGAACGGCGCGCGCTGGTGGCGCTTGGATTACAGCACTGGTGGTAAGCGCAAAACTCTTTCCATTGGCGTATATCCAGACACCGGACTAAAGGCGGCGCGCAACAAGGCGGATACAGCGCGGGAGTTGGTGGCAGCGGGCACTGATCCTAGCGATGTACGCAAGGCAAGCAAGGCGCAACAAGCTGAGGCGCTGGAAGCAGAGCGGCGAACAGATGAAGGGTTGCCTGCTGCCGGTTCTTTTGAAGATGTCGCGCGTGAATGGGCGACTGTCCCAACGGACAGGCGATCCGAAAAGCAAACGGGAAAAATCATCGGCTGGATGGAAAAGGATGTTTTTCCTTGGCTGGGCAGACACCCTATAAATAAAATCACCACGCCAGAAATTGACGCAACCGTCCAGCGCATTGTGGACAGGGGCGCATTAGATATTGCACGGCGCGTCCTGTGGAACTGTGGCCGGATATTCGGATACGCCGCCAAGAAGGGTTATTCGCAAGGCGATCCTACCGCGCGTTTATGCGAATACATGCCAAGCAAAAAAGTGAAACACCATGCCGCCATTATCGAATCCAAGGCCGTTGGCTCACTCCTGCGCGCCATAGACGGCTATCAAGGCCAGTTCGTGACCAAGTGCGCCCTGCGCATCGCCCCTATGGTATTCGTGCGTCCTGGTGAGCTACGCAAGGCGGAATGGGCGGAAATAGACCTCGATAAAGCTGAATGGAATATACCCGCCGAACGCATGAAAATGCGCGAACCGCACCTTGTCCCTCTATCCTCGCAAGCGGTGGAAATTCTGCGCGAACTTCACGCACTCACTGGCGACGGGCGCTATGTGTTTCCAGGGGCGCGCACCAATGGCAGGCCGATGAGCGATAACGCCATTCTGGCTGCACTGCGGCGCATGGGTTTTGCAAAAGATGAAATGAGCGGCCACGGCTTCCGGGCAATGGCTCGCACGATTCTGGATGAAGAGCTGGGTGTGCGTACTGACTTTATCGAACACCAACTAGCACACGCGGTTAAAGACCCCAACGGGCGCGCATACAATCGCACTGCTCACCTTGTTGAACGTCGCAAGATGATGCAGCAATGGGCGGATTATCTGGACAAGCTCAAGGCTGGGGCGGACGTGATACCGCTGCTTGGAAAAGTTGCGTGATGGGCACGTCTACACTGTTGTCAATCGACGAAGCTGAAACTTATTTATATCTAAATCAGGGCGCTCACACTTGGGGTGCAGAAGTTTTTGATGGTGTATTGGCAGCTGCGAACCTAACAGTTGAAGATATTCGCAGATACTTTCCTTATGTTGCTACAAAGGAAAACTCTGTATTGCTGTTATTGGCGTGGTGTGCTGATGGTACGTTGCCTTTATGTACAATTGACACTCATGGTGGGGCTGACGCTACGATGCTATTCCAAGGTACTGACGCGCTAAAGCACATAAAAGAAATTGGTTGTGATAAGTTATATATTCCTCGGATTGCACTTGCTGAATTGTGTAAATTGAACAAGCCGAGCACACCGGTTAGAAAATCTGAGGCAGTATCATCAACAAAAATAATTTCTGATTTTATGCTGCAAAATAAACTCGACGAAGATTCTTTTAAGAAGCGCTTTAGAGAAGCTAAACGTTATCCAGGGTTGCTCGATTGTCGCGCATCAGTAGGGCGAGGAAAGAAAGAATCTAGATGGTATCCTGACCAAATAGCAATGTACTTATTGGATAAGAAATTTATTAACGAAAAGCAGGCCGCAAACATCCTGCGGAAGAAATACCACGATTGTGACGTATGCCAAACTACTGCCGATAATTTAGAGGGTAAATAATACGTAGCCCTGCGCTTGCCGTATCACCTTGCCGTATATTTTTAAAGTCAAAGTTCTGTAGTCACCCCTCCCCCCTGTGTAAGCGCTAGAAGGCTTGCCGTATGCGGCAAGCAATGCCAGTCGTAAAAAATATCCGGCGTGTAACCTCCGCAGCATTAAGGCAATCAAGTCTTAATAGCTATTATGGAGACCGTCAATATGCTATCAAATTCTTTACCAGCAACAGGCTTCGTTCGACTACCTCAAATATTAGCAGTCTTCCCAGTTGGTCGATCATCGTGGTGGGCAGGGGTGGCATCGGGTAAATACCCAGCCAGCGTGCACTTATCAAATCGAACAACTGCTTGGAAAGTGGATGATATACGTGCACTAATTGAGCGTGTTGCTAATGATGAAGGGGGAAAATAATTATGAGCGCAGCCCCTAATACACGTCACCTCAAACACATCGAAGTCGCTGTCGCTCTTGGCATAAACTTTAGCGAGATGAACCAACTTCTTGCTAAAGACGCAAAGAAATATGATCCAATTTTTCCATTGCAAGTAAATGGCTTATTTTCCCAAGATGAAATCTTGGCCTGGGAAAAAAATCGAAATGGCCAGGGCGCACAAGTTATCAGCTCGCAGCCAGCTATTCAACCCACACAGTTACCTCACGACCATAGTCAGAATATAGATCGGGGGCAGCAATGAAAAAATACACACGCTGTTTTTCATACCACCGGGATATGCCAAAAAGCTGCCCTGAAATGGCTCCCTACATGGACTATCTGGCTACACCATCCGGAAAGCTAAGTGTGATGGTCGTTACCGCCGCCATCCGTCGCGTTATGGCCGGGGGGGAGTCGATAGATGTTTTGGCTGAATCCATTTTATTTGTCTCGCTTATGTCCGCCCTTCCGGTGGATGTTCTCGAAGCCTATGCACGCAGTGTTGCCATGATGAATGGCGGTGCTCTTCCACAAACAATTGTCCCGAAAGGCCACGCAGGGTTTTACAACTATGGATTGGCACGCGCAGGGGGTAAGCCATGATAGCCAATCAAATCGACCTCACGGAGGCTGCGCGTTTCCTGCATCTTCTCGACCCACAGACCGATCAGTTCACTTTTCAAACCTTCGACGACAGCGATGAAGGTCGCCCGCAGTTAGTGCGGATTTTTCACGGCACGCTGGTGCAGCACAGTCAAGCGCTATCCGGCCTGAATGCGCAAGGCGCGGGAATATTCGTAACGATCAATCAGACCGATTTACATGGGCGCAAAGCGGCTAACATTATCAAGGTACGCTGTTACTTTGCTGACACGGACGGCGCCCCACTCAAGCCAATAATTATGGCGGCTCGCGACGGGTCTGTTCTTCCGCTAATGCTGATTGAATCCAGCCCAGGCAATTACCATGTTTATTGGGAGGCAGTCTGTAACTTAAACGAATTCAGACAGGTTCAAGTTGCGCTTGCCAAGAAATTTGCTACCGATAAGAATGTAATTGATCTCCCCCGCGTGCTACGACTGCCAGGGTTCTATCACCAGAAGAAAAAGGGGGGTATCTACGTTAATGAGTGCGGGGCGTTTCTAGTGCGCATCGTTTTGGCAAATCAGAATGCGATAGTGTATACCCCGGATGAGATGTCTAGTGGTTTGCTTCTCGATCAGGTGCAAAAGGCAGAGTACTCTACTGACAGCCTAGCTCTAAACCATGCCCTTACCGCCGATTTGAAATCACCGCCCCCACCGGAAACGCCGGAAGAAATCGAGCGTGTGAAATCAATGTTGGCAACTATTCCTGCTGACTGTGATCGGACGCGCTGGCTCAATATAATATGGGCGATAGCGAGTACAGGTTGGCGGTGTGCTCAGGTACTGGCCCTTGAGTGGTCAGCAACCGCGCCGGACAAATATGACGCAGTTGCCTTTACTAAGGACTGGAACTCATTTAATCCAGATGGCGGAATCGGCTTCGGCACGCTGGTTCACCACGCGAAAGAGGCAGGCTGGGTAGATACAGGAAATACAGTCTCGATTGAAGCCTCGCACGGTGACACTGCCGGAGATATTATGAACGGAAAAGCCTTTGCGGACATGTTCCGGGACAAGCTGCTGTTCGTGCACGAAACGGGCGACGTGCTGCAATTCAGCGATGCAGCCGGATGGGTACATGCACAACCGGGAGAGGCTGATCGTGCGGGCAAGGAAGTTGTGGCGGCAATGCGCGCCAACGCTGCGGAACAGTGGAAGCTGAATCCTGATGATCAAAAAGTTAAGCGTTTTATGAAGCACGTGGATCAGTCCAGCACAGAGCCAAAAATTAATGCGATGATCAGCATGGCCGCATCAGAAAGTGGAATGACTAGAAGCCTGAATGACTTTGACGCTGACTCCATGCAGCTTGGGGTGGCAAATGGGGTTCTTGATCTTCGTGGCGGGAAGCTATTGCCCGTGTCGCCCAGCCTGCTAGTGACCAAACGTTGCAATGTTATTTATGACCAAGGGGCAACCTGTCCGCAATGGGAACAGTTCCTCGCCGATGTTCAACCCGATCCTGAAATGCAGAAATTTCTCCAGCGATGGGTGGGGTATTGCTTAACGGGTAGCGTGCAAGAACAGAGATTTGTATTCCTGCACGGTAGCGGCGCGAACGGTAAAAGCGTGTTCGTTGAATTACTCGCATGGCTACTTGGTGACTACGCCAAAAAAATCGCCACGGAAATGTTGATGCAACACCAGCGGAGTCCGCAAGCTGCAAGCCCTGACATTGTTTCCCTTAAAGGCAGGCGCTTTGTCTATGCTAACGAAACAGAAGAAGGCCGGAAGCTGGCCGAGGCCAAGGTCAAGGAAATGACCGGCGGCGACACACTGGCTGGCCGGGTGCCATACGGCAAGGCCGACATCACATTTCAACCAACACACAAGCTTGCAATCGTAGGCAACCACAAGCCTGAAATTGGAGACAGCAGCCATGGCATGTGGCGGCGTGTTTGTTTGGTTCAATTTGACGTGACTATCGAGGAAAAAATGCGTGATCCGAAACTGCTGGAAAAACTGAAAAATGAAGGGGCTGGTATTCTTAATTGGTCGCTGGCTGGACTGCGGAAGTGGCAGCAAGGTGGCCTATCCGTACCCAAAAAGATTGAAGCCGCAACGGCGGCTTACCGTGATGAGCAAGACACTATCGGCGAATGGTTAGCTGAGCACTGCGATAGAGGGCAGGATAAAAAAGCCCGCAAAGACCTACTCTACCGGGCATACCGTAAATGGGCGCTGGATAACGGGCATCACCCTTTGGCGCAAAGGAGATTGACCAGGCGACTTGGGGAACGCGGCTACCCCATACTGCCTGACAAGCGGAATATTGGCGGGCTTGCCTTGAACATGCACGGTATGGCAGCGGCCTAGCGAGGGGTGCGTGATATGCGTGATTATTGACCTATTTCTCAAAACTTTTCCATGCGAGAGAGTTATAGAAAAGTTTATGTTTTAGGGGGGGTATATCACGCATATCACGCAATTCATGGCCGCCAAGTGAGAATCTGAGGCGAATCACAAGGCTATGTCTAAATTAGCTGTTGCAGTTCTTGCGTCTCGTTGAATATAAACGATAGAATTCGGCTTAACCAATAACATGCAACTTATTGATTTATAACAATAATATTACTTTAATGCTTGCTCTGCAACACTTAATGCAGACATAGCAAATCACAACCACCACCAAAAAAGGATTTTATTTGTGGATGCCCATATCATAACGTGGATGGAAAAAATAAAGGCTGCCAGCCATATCAAACCCACCCCTGCGCCCGAAACTGAAAGGCCCCTCGCCCCCTTGATCCAGCGGTTACAGAAATTTATCGCGGGACTGCCCCCCGAACAGCGCACTCAGCCCCAGTCGTTGGAGTTCTTCCGTGTGTCACTGAAAGGTCGACAAGGCCGCCAAGCTCAAGCAGGAGAGCTTGGAGATATTTTGCGCAAGCTGGGATACACCCGATTAAGGGGATGGCGGGACGGGGGCTTTAAAGCGACCTGGCATGCCCCGAAGTGAAGTTGTTCACTCGCCCTTACTTCCAGCACTCCACCACCAGAGTCCATTTCCGCGCCTCGTCTGCGAGGTCGGCGGTGCTCTTCTCGAACGACAGCATCCCGCCGCTGCGATACCTGACCTTGTGCGTATCGACGAAGGATTTCAGGGTCTGGCCGCTCACGGCGAAGTTGACGTTCTGACCGAACTGCCCTGTCGCCTTCGCCATCTTTATATCATCGAGTTTCATCGACACCACGCCGACGACTTCACCCTTCTTGTTCAGCACCGGGCTGCCGCTGGAACCGGGCTGGATCGGCGCGGTAATCTGAATCTGGTTGGTGTTGTTGCCGAGGCCGGTGAGCGCGCTGACCACGCCTGGCGTCAGGTTCCCACCCGACGACAGCACAGCGTTGAGCGGAAAGCCGAATACGATGATGTCATCGCCCTGCCGCAGCTTTACCGGATCAGCGGCGATGGTTGCCGTGGCTGATATATTTCCAGGAACCTTAATCAGCGCCAGATCATTGACCTCGTCAGCGGTAACGAGTTTAGCCACCCCTTCACGGCCTTCGACACGAAGTTCGCTACAGCCACCGACAACGTGGTGGTTGGTTATCGCGTGGCCTTCCTTGCTGATAATAAAAACCGTTCCGGTACCTTTTTTAGCCAGTGATCCACTCGCCGATACAGGGTTGCCAGCGCCAGGTG
This sequence comes from Gallionellaceae bacterium, assembly GCA_038925245.1. Lineage (GTDB taxonomy): Bacteria > Pseudomonadota > Gammaproteobacteria > Burkholderiales > Gallionellaceae > 39-52-133. Next base: position 23,144 of record JBCKTZ010000002.1, on the reverse strand, counting down.
AAGCAGTGGTTTCCTTGGGCTTTGGTTGCAGATTGCCTATTGAACCCTTGTACACATACTCGCCGGTCTTGTTGATATAGTCAGCTAAGCCAACTCGAGCCAATCCATCTTTAAAGAGTAATGCAGAAGTAAATTGAGGTTGAATGACATACTTACCGCTGACATCGATGAACCCCAACTTGCCGTCGAGATCAACTGCAATCAGCCCATCACGTAATTTTCCAATCCACTTAAATTGCGGATTTACAATAATTTTTTGTTCTTTGATACTGAAAATGCCTTCTTTCGCGGCATCACACTCCCACTGGCGATCACACCCTATGGTGAACACGGCTAAATCTTCAGATATTAGTCTTACTCGATCAAAATCGGGAGCAAGAACAAAATCCCCATTCATGTCGATTAATCCACATTTTACTGTTTTCATCATCGCATAATTGCGCCTCGGGTATGTTATCCAAGTAGATACTATGCAAGCATCTGTGAATTCATATACCTTCCCTTCGAATTTGTTATAAAAATCTCCAATAGAATAAAACTTTGCTTTGACAACAACGCGCCCCTTGCTGTCTTTCAAGCCCTCTTGACCAACGTTGTAATAAGCTCCCCCATCTATCTCGAGAGTATTTTTTTGTTCAAAAGCTATGCGATTCAATTTGATTATGCTTAACGCCTTGATGCCGTCAATTACTTTGCCTGAAGCGTCAATCCAGTGCTTTTTGTTAAGCGCTGAGTGCTTGGCCATTTTTTCTGCTGCTTCAGCAATACTAATTTCCTTACCTGATACGTCAAACCAGTGACCATTTTCAAGGGTTACTTTATCACTATCAGCCAACCTAACAAAGGCGATTCCGTTTTTAAAGGAAGATTGCTCAGGCCCATATTTCGGATTGATTTTGTACAAACCCTGTGCGTCAATAAACCCCCAAGCCTCTTTATGGCCTATGTCGCCCGCTACGAACGCAAGGCCTTCATTGAATTGTGCGGCCTCTCCAAACTGTGGGGGGATTTTAATTTCTCCAGTACGGTCAATGTAACCCCATTTCCCGCCTTCTAGGCTTATGTGTTGACCTGATTCTCCGTAAATAAATGATCGTCCTCCCACATATACCGCAGCCATTCCCTCGCTAAAGTTTTCGGCTGACGTGAAGGTTGGAGGAATTAAAAAGTTTCCCTTGGTATCAATAAAGCCATATTTTCCATCCTTTATGGCCGGGAAAAGTGGCCCGTCGTAGTTCTTGGGATCGATCTTGTTGCTCGTGTTAGCTGCATTGGTGGCTTGGGATTTTTCGGCGCTCGTGGTCGATGTGCTGTTATCGCAACCCACCAACAATATGGCAAAGGCAGCCAAAAAGATTTGAATTGATCGTGTCATAGTTTTCTCTTTCGGGGTGCTTAGTTCTGCTTCAGATTGGCTAGTAAGTTCGCGACAAAGGGGACGATTCCATTATCTTCAACATTTGACACCATCACGTGTATGGTCGCGTCGGCAAGCTCACTTCCAGCACTCCACCAACACAGTAAAGCCCTTGGCCTTTTCTGCAATCGCCGTGGGCGGTAGTGGCTTGTCGGAGCTGGCGCTGTTGTAGTCCACGCTGTTGGCATCTAGGAACGAGCGCAGCACATTGGCGTTAATCGCGAAGTTGACGTTTTGCGGAATGTCGCCGGTGATCTTGGCCAGCTTGATCGCGTCCAGCTTGGACACCACCACACCCATCAGGTTGCCCGCCGAGTCCAGCATGGGGCCGCCGCTGTTGCCGGGCTGCACCGGCGCGGTGATCTGTAGATAGCGTGTGTCGCCCCCCAGGCCAGACAGGCTACTGAGGTTGCCGGTGGTCATGTTGAAACCCGAGAGTAGGCCACGCAGCGGGTACCCCGCTACTGCCACCGGTTCGCCCACCGCCGCGCGCTGCGCCCGCAAGCTGACGCTGGGGCCTGGCAGATTAACACCCAGTAAGGCTAGGTCACTACGCGCATCGCTGCCGCGCACCTGGGCGGCGGTGCCGTTGACGTGCAAGCGGCTGCAGCCGTCAATCACATGATGGTTGGTGACGATGGCGTCGCGCGCCACGCGAAAGCCACTGCCGGTACTGTCGGCTTGGGCTTTCGCGTGGCTAGGGGCGGAGTTCGAGCCACCGGAGTCAGCGGAACTTCCACCGGGGTCATTGCTGGATTGCGCGGCGGTTTTGGGCTGCCAGTTGCGCGCGGCGGCTTGCGCGGCGGCGCGTTGCTCGGGAGACAAGATGGACTCCACCGAATCACGGAAATTTGCTGCATGTTGATTCCCCTGTGCACTGGCCAGCAGCCACCATAAATAAGCCGATTGTTCATCCTTGGGTACGCCTTGGCCCTTGCGATACATCACGCCCATGGTTGTCTGCGCCATGGCATGCCCCTGCTCGGCGGCTTTGCGGTACCACGCCACCGCCTGCTGTACGTCCTTTGGCACGCCTTGGCCGAATTCATACATATAGCCCAGGTCGAACTGAGCATCGGCATAGCCCTGATCGGCAGCTTTGGTCCACCAGTAAAAGGCTTGCCTGGGGTCGAGTGTCACGCCTTGGCCTATGCGATACATCAGGCCGAGCTTGCGCTGCGCACTGGCAAACCCCTGCTCGGCGGCTTTCCTATACCACACCACAGCTTGCTGCTCGTCCTTGGGTACGCCTAGGCCGTGTTCATACATATAGCCTAGCATGCTCTGCGCGTTAGCAAGCTCCTGCTCGGCGGCCTTGCGGTACCACGCTGCGGCTTGCTTGAGATCGCGCGCCTCGCCTTTGACCATGAAATACATCTGGCCTAGGTTGTACTGTGCCACGACATAGCCCTGCTCTGCGGCTTTCCTGTACCACACCATGGCTTGCTGCTCGTCCTTGGGTACGCCTAGGCCGTGTTCATACATCTTTCCTAGGCCGAACTGCGCCACGGCATTCCCTTGCTCGGCTGCTTTGCGGTACCACACCTCCGCCTGCTGGTAGTCCTGTGGCACGCCTCGTCCGTGATCATACATCATGCCCAGCATGGCCTGCGCACTGGCATTTCCCTGCTCGGCGTCTATGCGATACCACGCCATCTTCTGCTGCTCGTTCTTGGGTTCTCCTCGACGAAAGCGAAACTGCCACATAAAGTGGCTCTCATTTTCAGCGGCTTTGCGGTACCACGCCACTGCTTGCTGCTCGTCCTTGGGCACTCCTCGACCGTCGGCATACATATTGCCCAGTTTGTCCTGCGCCATGCCATCCCCTTGCTCGGCGGCTTTGCGGTACCACGCCACTGCTTGCTGCTCGTCCTTGGGCACTCCTCGACCGTCGGCATACATATTGCCAAGGTTGTACTGTGCGCCCTCATCCCCCTGCTCGGCGGCTTTCCTGTACCACGCTGCAGCTTGCTGATCGTCCTTGGGCACGCCTTGGCCGTAGCGATACATCTCACCCAGGCTGATCTGCGCACGAGCATTCCCCTGCTTGGCTGCTTTGCGGAACCACACCACGGCTTGCTGATCGTCCTTGGGCACGCCTTGGCCGTTGTTATACATCTCACCCAGGCGGAACCACGCCATGGCATCCCCCTGGTCGGCGGCCTTGCGGTACCACGCCAAGGCCTGCTGGTAGTCCTTGGGAACGCCTTCGCCGTAGTGATACATCTCACCTAGGCTCCTCTGCGCCCCGGCACTCCCCTTCTCGGCCAGCTTTTTAAACCCTGCAAACGCCGTGCGGAAATCCTTGCGATCATTGGCCGCCACCGACTGCTCAAACGTCTGCGCTTGCACCGACGCACCGACGGTGAGTGCCAGCGACAGCAACAAAGAACAGATCAAACTTTTCATGAATGAATTCTCCCTAGGGTGAGTGGTATTAAGATGTGTTGGGCGGTGTATTTTCAACAGAGAACCCCGGATACACTATTTTTTTCGTTTGTCTTGCTGTCTGTCCGCAGACTCGCCTTGAACGTAGCGCATGTCAATGCAACATGGTAGGGCAGAATAAAGGGGGCGCTACCATTTACCTATGTGCCATCCAGTCCGAATCATCCTGAATTCACCCTCTTGCTCTTACGATACTCCCAAGGCTGAATAGGATCACTATCAGCCCATAACCCCACCCTTAATGCTCTCGCTTCATCCTGTAAGGCATACAGGCTTCTATCCTTCGCATACTTTTCGTACACCCACGCCATGCCACGCTTAACCTGTTCCACATTAGCATCAGTGCCGTCACATATTACTCGCGCAACAGTTCGCCCGTATCGGTCTTTTGTTTGAACTTTAATTTCCGCCTGCTTTTGATAGCACAAATCCGCAAGGGATTGTTTGGAGCGATTGCCGAATGGCTGGGTTTTTTCTGGTGCGTCAATTTCAGCCAGTCGGATTTTTATTTGCTGATTGTCATTGCATAGTACTGTGAGAGTGTCACCGTCTGCTATAGCGATAACTAGGCACATCAGGGCGGTAATCATTGTTCATTCAAATCAGAGCCGCCTCAGTCAATACTCAGGGTCGAGCAAGTAACAATTAAAAAAGGTACATGTACCTTGGATTCTTATGCAGTATAACGGAATGATGCCTAACCTCTCCCAACATCGTCAACATCCCGCGCTCATCGCCTTGGGCGAAGCGATCCGCTGCATTCGTAAACAGAAAGGCATATCACAAGAAAAACTTGCGCTGATGGCAGAGATTGACCGCAGCTACATAGGACGTGTGGAACGTGGTGATAACAACGTGGCCGTGCTCACATTGCTGAAAATTGCGAAAGCCCTTGATGTAAGCCTGATGGACTTGATGGCTGAGGCAAGGCTGTAACAGGGTGGGGTATATAAGGGTTTACAGCACTTAAAAACTGCCTGAGGAATGCGGGGCTAAGATAAATGAAGGCCGGGCCCTCTATACGCTGTCCGCCTGTGGGGGGGGGGGTATGCAGACTTGCAGCCGATGATCGACCACGATGGATGCATTGCATGTTCTATTCCTATAGACTGGCTTGGTAATGAAATAAAGATATTGGATAGGTGAGTTTTCCCACGCATCAATAATTAAGGGGGTTGTATGAGTACAAAATTTTTACTAGCCAATTTGATTCAGATGCAAAGTGAGTTGGTCGAACGGCCTCGAAGTGTGAGCTGGACTGCGCGAAGAAAAATTCTTGTCACTATGCTGAAGACTTGTCTCCTGCAACTCAAAATGGCCAAGCATGGTTTGCATGAACCGCTCAGCGAAGAGGATCGCGACAATATTAAAGAGGCATCCGCAGTGAATAAGCAAATCGGCAAGCAATTAAGCGACCTCAAAAAGCGCAAATAACCCCATCGCATTTTTTGATTATCCGCCACGCTTACCGCCCCTGGCTTCTACTCCGTGGACAGTGTGTTGCTCCGTTCCCGCCGCCGCTTCACCACTGCGCACCTCGCGAAAAAAGCCTCGCCAGGTGCTTGCGGTTCGTAGGCGGCTCGTGCACTGGTAGCCTGACAGTTCAGCGCCCCTGCAACGGTTCGAGGTAATGTGTGGTCGGCTGCGCCGGTTGTTAGTGTGGCGGTGTTTTAACATAACGGCGTCTTGTACAAAGCGCAAGCGCCGGGCATAAAGCCGCCCGCCCTCTAGGTTCGTACAAGAGACCGTTATGTCTTGCGCCCTTCGGGTAAATACCGCCACCAGGTCAACGTCTATCACCATAGTGAAGGGCAGCAAAACAGGGCTGGTAAATCATCGCCCCTTCGCTTTTTGCTGCATGGTCGTGCCGACCTATATCTTCTCTTCCTCTTGTCGCTGCGCGGTGTTTGTTCTGCGGTGTTGTCGCTTCGCGGTTTGTTCGGGGGCGCTTTCCCTCTAACGCCCCCCAGCCCCCTAGCGGTCAAATGAAACAAAGGCATGACCGCACCCGTCCGCACTGCCACCCCTTGCCCTTGGTAAACCCGCATCCACGCAAACAGTTCACAGTACTGTGTCCTGCATCGCTCGCTGGAAAGAGCAGGGGCGGGCAAGGCGAGGCAATGCTTAATATGGCGGCTTCGCCGGGTTGGTTTTATAAGGAGAGGTGTAGTCGCTGCGCGCATTATTCATAGCGGGAGTGTATGTTGTTTATCGAGGCAACGTCATGGTGCAGGCATGAAACAAAAGCGCCCACACCATCACGCCACCGTTATCGTTTGCGGGTGGTGTATGGAAATAAAAAATTCGTACAGGACAAAAACCCCTGCACTGGATTTTTTTATTTCCATACACCACCCTGAGTGCAGACAAAACATAAAATGCACTTCCGCCATGCTTACCTGTTAAACTTCATCATCACGATTAAAACTGAAGTAGTAGCGGGACGGGAATGCAGTAACTTTTACAGTAACATTAGAAATGACAATCTGCAAACCTAGTATATATAAGGCGTACAGCTTGTTTTTCGATTCCCCCTCCCGCACCAACACATAAAGTTACGCTGATTGTCAACGCAACAGAATAAATTAGCGTTATTGAACCTGACACGGATAGTGAAAGGTGATGCAGTAGCTAAGTAATTCGCCGCACGTTTATAAAAAAGCAGGGGCTTCCCTGCCTTTTTTATTTTCTGAAAGTCTAGGAGATTAACTTCAGTTGCAGCCGCAGTCGCAAATAACCATTTGCACGGCTTGATGTTAAAATTGCGTTTTCCCGCCATACGCAACTCACCCAAGTTAAAATCCATACCATGAACTTCCAGAATTTCGCGCTCATACTGCTCCTACTACTACCGCTTTCTGCTTGCGGAGCAACACCCTATACCAACATCGACAATCAACAACTGAAGTCCCTGCAAGCGCAAGGTATTCCTGTATACGACATTCGCCGCGAAGAGGAATGGAAGCAGACCGGTGTGGTTGAAGGCAGCAACAAGCTGACCTTTGTAGATGACAAAGGTCGCGTCAATCCGGAGTTTGTCAGCAAATTCACACAAGCTGTGGGCAAAAATGATCCCGTTATTTTGATCTGCCGAACCGGTAGTCGTACTGACACGCTGTCGCGCGCACTGATCGAGCAACTAGGCTACACAAAAGTATACAACGTTAAAAACGGCATCACCCGCTGGGTCAGCGAAGGATTGCCGGTGGTTCGTAATTAAGCGCTTGGTATAAACAGTATGATCTGGAAACCCAATGTCACCGTTGCCGCAATCATTGAACAGGACGGCAAATTTCTGCTGGTTGAAGAACACACCTCGCAAGGGCTGAAGCTCAACCAACCTGCCGGACATCTGGAAGCAAACGAATCCCTGCTGCATGCCGTGGTGCGTGAGGCACGCGAAGAGTCCGCCTACGATTTCGAGCCGCAACATCTGGTTGGTGTGTATCGCTGGCATGCTGAAAAATCTGACACCACCTATCTGCGCTTTGCTTACAGCGGCCGTATTCTCGCGCACCATGCAGGGCAAGAACTGGATGAAGGCATCGTGCGTACAGTGTGGATGACACTGAATGAAATACGTGGGTCAGTGCAGCACCACCGCAGCCCGCTGATTTTGCGCTGTATTGAGGACTATTTGGCGGGCAAACGCTATTCGCTTGAATTGATCACACATTATGACTAACGAGCAAGCTCGTTTCCCTCTCCCGAGCGTGTCTGTTGTCGCTTCAGCGACATTACAGCCACGGCCTACCCCTTGCGGGTGCAACCCTCTCCCGCAAGCGGGCAAGGGGCAAACATGACAAACACTCTTAAATCCCGTGGCTGCGTCGTTGTCGGTATGTCAGGCGGAGTAGATTCCGCCGTCACCGCCCTGCTGCTGAAACAACAAGGCTACGATGTCATAGGCCTGTTCATGCGCAACTGGGAAGATGATAACACCGACGAATACTGCTCCACCCGCCAAGACCTGATAGACGCCGCCTCGGTGGCTGACACCATCGGCATTCCCTTGGAAGCGGTGAACTTTGCCAAAGAATATAAAGATCGCGTATTCAGCTATTTCCTGCGTGAATACCAGGCCGGACGTACGCCCAATCCCGACATCCTGTGCAATTCGGAAATAAAATTCAAAGCCTTTCTCGACCATGCCATCACCCTAGGCGCGGAAAAAATTGCGACTGGCCATTATGCGAAGGTGCAAGAAGTTGATGGCCTATTTCAATTGCTAAAAGCCGATGACGCCAGCAAAGACCAAAGCTATTTCCTGCATAAACTGAATCAGGCACAACTTTCCAAAGCCATGTTCCCTCTGGGTAGCATGCTCAAGTCACAAGTGCGCAAAATTGCTGAAGAGCACCAACTCTCCAACTATGCGAAGAAAGACAGCACCGGAATCTGCTTTATCGGCGAGCGCCCGTTCCACGAATTCCTCAGCAAATATTTACCCACCCAGCCCGGCGAGATGTGCACGCCTGAAGGCAAGGTGGTGGGCAAACATGTGGGACTATCCTTCTACACCATCGGCCAGCGTCAGGGTCTCGGTATCGGCGGTGGTAAAGATTCCTCTGGAGATCCTTGGTTTGTGGCCAGCAAGGATATGGGCAGCAACCGGCTGATCGTAGTACAAGGACATAACCATCCACTGCTGCTCAAGCCGGAATTGACCGCGATGGAAATGCACTGGATCAGCGGCAATGCGCCTGATACCAACCGCGACTATGCCGCCAAGACACGCTATCGGCAGGAAGATGCACCCTGCCATATCACAACCCTATCTGATGGTCATACCCACTTTGCTTTCCAGCAGGCGCAGTGGGCGGTCACGCCGGGGCAGTCGGTGGTGGCTTATGATGGCGCTGTGTGTCTAGGTGGCGGAGTCATTACATAAACAGCTAAAAACTTTTGGCCACAGAGATCACAGAGCGCAGAGAGTGTGTTGTTGGGGCTTCAGCCCCTTACAACCACAGCCTACCCCTTGCGGGTACAGAGAAAGTGCGAACGCTAAGCCTTTCAATTTTACCCATTGATTAACTCACCCATATTACCCAACCCCTTGTTTCTTCTCTGTGCCCTCTGTATTCTCTGTGGCTAACTTTTCTGGTTATTAGGTTCAGCACTATAGTTTCACGTAAAATACCGTCTGCGATTAATCACTCACACCACTTTCATCATGACACTTTCCGCTCTTACCGCCCTTTCCCCTCTCGATGGCCGCTACCACGGCAAAGTGGATGCCTTGCGCAACCACTTCAGCGAATTTGGCCTGATACGCTACCGTGTGTTGATTGAAATTGAATGGCTCAAGGCCTTGAGCCAAGAAAGTGGGATCAAGGAACTCCCCCCGTTTTCTGCGACGACGATCGCCATGCTGGATCAGCTCGCCGCGCAATTTTCCGAAGCCGATGCCGAGCAGATCAAAACCATCGAACGCACTACCAACCACGATGTTAAAGCCATTGAATACTGGTTACGCGACAAACTGGCCGACAACAAGGAAACTGCCGACAAACTTGAATTCATTCACTTCGCCTGCACCTCGGAAGACATCAATAATTTAAGCCACGCACTGATGCTAAAAAGTGGCCGCAACGAAGTCATGCTGCCAGCACTGGATGCAGTGATCAAACGTCTGCGTGAACACGCACATCAGCTTGCCGACCTGCCCATGCTGTGCCGCACCCACGGCCAAACCGCCACCCCCAGCACACTGGGCAAGGAAATGGCCAACGTAGTGCATCGCTTGGAACGTGCAAGAGAACGCATAGGCGCTGTCACCATACTGGGCAAAATTAACGGCGCGGTAGGCAACTACAATGCGCATCTGTCTGCCTATCCCGAGGTGGACTGGGAAACACTGGCGCAGCGTTTTGTGGAGGCACGCGGCATCGCTTTTAATCCCTACACCATCCAGATCGAGCCGCACGACTACATGGCCGAACTGTTTGACGCCTTTGCCCGCACCAACACCATCCTCATCGACCTAAACCGCGACATCTGGGGTTACATCTCGATGGGGTTTTTCAAACAAACAGTCGTCGCCGGCGAAGTGGGCTCCTCCACCATGCCGCACAAGGTCAACCCCATCGACTTTGAAAACTCCGAAGGCAATCTCGGCCTGGCCAACGCCCTGCTGCGCCACCTCTCTGAAAAACTCCCTGTCTCCCGCTGGCAGCGCGACCTCACCGACTCCACCGTGCTACGCAACATGGGCGTAGCGTTGGGCTACACACTACTGGCCTATGAGTCATGCCTGAAAGGCCTGAATAAACTCGAAGCCAACTCACAACGTCTGGCAGATGATTTGAACAATAGCTGGGAAGTGCTGGCCGAACCCATCCAGACCGTGATGCGTCGCTACAATATTGAAAGCGCCTACGACAAACTGAAAGACCTGACCCGAGGTAAAGGCGGCATCAATCGTGAAAGTCTAAAGGCATTTATTCAGACGCTGGATATTCCTGAAGCTGAGAAGCAACGCTTGTATCAGCTGAGCCCAGAGACATATACTGGCAAAGCTGCAGAACTCGCAAAAAAAATCTGACCCTCATATTTAAAACGAAAAGGAATACTCATGAAATACACAACATCAGCTCTTACTCTTCTGTCTATCGCCGCCTTGAGCGCCTGCGCCAGCGTCATCATCGGCGAAAGACCAGGCTCCGACCACGTATCCCTCGCGAATGCCAATCAGATAGCGAACTGTCTATCCAAGGGAAAAATCAATCATTCCGTGATTGCCAAGTTTGGCATACTCCCACGCATCGAAGAGGATGTTGAAGCCAATCTCTACCAGATGGCGCGCAACAGTGCGGTTGAAAACGGCGCAGATACCCTGGTGAAAGGTGAATCAAAAGAATTGGGCAAACGCCAGTTTGAAATGTACAAGTGCAGACCCTGATAAGGTTTCTGCCATCATTAAAAACTATGTCACACACGCTGCTGTATGTCAGCAACATATTGAATTAGTTTAAATACTTTAATATGCAACAAACCCGATGACCTTAAACAAAAAGCTTGATTTTATTCTTGTGCTTTGAATTAAATGCACAGCTATCAAGCGCCTTTTAAATAAAAATATTAAATATAATCAAGTACTTACAAAATTAACCCTGCGCCGAACAAGTGAATAAAAATGTACACAGCAGCTCCCAACGTTCAAATTGAGGGGCTGCCGCTTTTTGGCACGTCCCTCTCGAATGCAGAGTTGGACGTATCACAGCACACCTGAAATCAACCCCAGCGAAACCACCACAAGCAGTACAGAAACCACTATCTGTATGGAGCTAATTGTGATTTTCTTGAGCAGTTTTGAGCCGAAATATGCGCCAATAAATGCTGATATGGATGCCGCGATAACAAGCGGCCATTCAATGCCGTGGTGTTGCCCGGACATCTCCCAGCCATAGATCAGTATGCGTGACAAGTCGACCATGACGGCCAGCATTACGCCGGTTGCCACGAATTCCTCTTTGTTTAACCCGGCTTTGAGCAGGAACATGCTTCTGAATGCTCCTTGGTGGCCAGATAAACCGCCAAAGAATCCACTGACCACGCCGCCATATGGAAGATATTTTCTGTCTAGTGCAATGGACGAGAACCGTGGCGATAACTCAAGCGTGACAAAGGCCAAGATTAGGATTCCCACGACAAGCCTTAATGGCGACACTTGTATTTGGTTTCCGAATGCAGCGTACTCAAAAATTGCGGGGACAACCGAGAGCCATCCGAGAACCAGCGCACCCAGAAAAGCGAAAGCAACCGCCGGAATACCGAAACTTAAGATCACGGATCGGTTTGCCTTCTTTCCAATCAACGCAACCTTGAACACGTTGTTTGCCAGATGCACCATGGCGGTAATCGCAATTGCGACTTCAACAGGAAAGAAGATCGCGACAACCGGCATCAGCAATGTTCCAAGGCCAAACCCAGCGAACAGGGTCAACGCTGAGGCGAGCAATGCGGCAATTGAAACAACGACGATTTCCACCGTATCTCCTGTTGCGTCTAACGTAAAGGTAAGGGGCTGCGCGCTATTGCGGCGTCCCGCTTGAGCGCAGGGTTGAACGGAGCCGCTATCGCGGAGAAAGGTAGCTCAACGGCCTGCTCCAATAGCATAATTCATCCTCACCCCACACGGGATTTTTGTACTTTAACATGAGGATGAAGACGATGACACCAGAATTTCCAGAACCCTTTGCACAGCACTACGCCTGCTTGCTAAAACGACTAAAGCTGCACGGTATGCAACCTAAAACGATCGAACTATACAGTCATGGTGTGCGACGTGCCGGGGCGTATTTTGCCTATCAAATTGACGCACTGACCCGTGATCAATTGACAGATTATTTTGTGCATGTGGTCGATCAATTATCGTGGAGCACGCTCAAGCACAATTTGTATGGCTTGAAGTTTTACTACGCACATGTATTGCAAAAATCCTGGCCCGGTGCGGATCTGGTGAAGCCGCCCAAAACGTTTAAACTGCCGGATATTGTAACGGTGGAACAGGCACAGCAGATTTTTAACGCGACGCGGGTGCTGAGTTATCGGGTGTTCTTTTTTACGATATACAGCATGGGGCTACGGCTGGGTGAAGGGCTGCGCTTGCAGGTGGGGGATATCGATGCGGATCGGATGCGGCTGCATGTACGCAATGCCAAGGGCAATCGCGATCGACTGGTGCCGTTGCCCGCCTACACGCTGGATGTGCTGCGTCGTTTCTGGGCGGCACACCGCAACCCCACGCTGATGTTTCCCAGTCGGCAGCACGGGCTTAAAGCAGCGGCTAGTGCCGTAACGCATATGGATCAAGGCGGGGTGCAACAAGCATTGCGCCAAGTCACCGCAGATTGCGGTTTAAAAAAAGAATTACGCCGCACTGTTTACGCCACAGCTATGCAACCCATCTGATCGAAGCCGGTGTCGATCTTCTCGACGTCCAAAAAATTCTCGGTCACGGCTCTATCCTCTCCACCATCCGCTACACCCGTCTCACCGAACACAGCAAACAAAACAACGAAGAGCGCATCAATGCCTTGATGGGTAAAATCCAGATTGGCTGGGGGAATATTTTATGATTCGCCTCGCCGACATTGTGGCCCAATACGCGCCGGAATTCCTCAGTAGTCACACGCTGTTGCCCAGCCAACTAAGCGCCTTGAGCGCGTTTCAACATTGCCGCAGCGCCACCAGCCCCAAAATGCAACTGGTTTGCGAGCCGTGTGGGCACGAAGTCTGGCTACCACATTCCTGTGGCAACCGGCATTGCCCGCACTGCCAAGCCCACGAGTCGCAACGTTGGATCGACACGCAGCTACAGAAATTGGTGCCGGGCAATTATTTCATGATCACTTTTACGGTGCCTGCCGAATTCCGCCCCCTGGCCTGGCAAAACCAGCGCGAGATGTATGAACTCATTACCCGCAACGCATGGGATACGGTGAACACGTTTAGCCGGAACGATAAAAAACTGCGCGGCAGCGCAGGTGCCGTGGCGGTGTTGCATACGCACAATCGACGTCTGGACTTTCACCCGCATGTGCATCTGGTGATGCCCGCCGTGGCGTTCGATGCCAAACAACGCTTGTGGCGTGAAAAAGACTGTCAATATTTGTTCTGCCACAAAGCCTTGGCCAAAGTATTCTGCGCCAAAATGTTGGCCAGCATCAAACAAGCGGGGCTGACTTTGCCTGCCAGTTATCCGGCCAAATGGGTGGTGGATTGCAAGGCGGTGGGCTCGGGGGAAAAGGCGTTGGTGTACCTTGGCCGATATTTGTATCGCGGAGTGCTACCTGAAAAAAACATCGTGTCCAACCACGACGGGCTGGTGACGTTTCGTTACCAAAACAGCGAAACCCGGAAAATGGAAAACCGCACTTTAGGCGGCGCGGCGTTTTTGAAATTGCTACTGCAACACATCCTGCCAAAAGGCTTTCGGCGGGCGCGAAATTATGGCTTCTTGCATCCCAACAACAAGTTGGTGAAGCTGGTGCAGTGGATTAAAAAAGTGATCGTCCCACCTCCCCAACCGCGCCCTACAGTTGCCTGCCCCTGCTGCGGAAACCCGCTACGCATCCTGCTCACTCGGGTAAAAATGTGGCATCTCATGCGCAGTGAAGTACTCAATCTGGAGCTGGCTATGTAACGCAGCTACCTCCGTAAACCTGCCACCCTAGGCAGGTGCGGCTAAACTCAGCCAAAAAACGGTAAAAATCACACTAAAACAGCCACTTGGTTGTATAAAAACAGGGGGTTAACCTGGCAAGTGATTGACAAACGCTTTCGGGGCAGCGCATGCCCCAACCTGAGCCTGAAGCTCACAGACATATTTGCATAGCATCCACAGTTCACTTTCCACGGGCCCGTCCAACAAACGGTTCAGATTGTGGCTCGCTTCGCGATCACAATCTAACCTTACTCGTTAGGCTGATGCCAAGATGAGCGCTCAACAAAACACTACGGTTTAACTGCAAACTACAACTGCACTAATGCGCCTCCCCATAAACTCAAAATAACCTTGGATGGGGTTACGGCTTGCATCACGCCACAAAATGAACCCATGAGAAAACTTTAGACACTTTCATGGCGTGAGGCAAACGGATGATGTGCATACACACTAAACTACACATAACGCTTTCAGTAAAAGCTGCCTTCCAATTATTTTCAGCTTAACGTTTCAAAGATTTGCCTAACGTAAAGTAGCCATCCTATTTGACGCAACACATTGCGTCAAATGTTTTATATTATTTTTTTGCTTATTTAAAATAATAATATTATCATGTAGTTATTAATTTTTAGTATTTCCTAAAAGTGCCAGAAAATACTTCATCTATTTTAGCGCCTAAACTGCTTGATCAAGTGCGTGGGAAAATTCGCCTTAAACATTACAGCATACGCACAGAACAGGCGTATACGGACTGGATTAAACGCTTTATCTTGCATTTTGACAAGCAGCATCCCAAAGACCTGGGCGCTCAAGAGGTAGAACAATTTTTAACTTACTTGGCTGTTGAAGGCAAAGTTGCCGCTTCTACGCAGAACCAAGCCAAAAGTGCTTTGCTTTTCCTCTATCGCCAAGTTTTAGAAATTGAATTGCCCTGGCTGGATAATGTAGCTCAGGCCAAAGCCCCAAAGCGATTACCCGTGGTATTGACTCGTGCAGAAGTACACGCGGTGCTTTCACGTTTGCAGGGCACTCATTGGTTGATAGCCAATTTACTATACGGCACAGGGATGAGAATTATGGAATGCCTGCGTTTACGTATTAAGGATATTGAGTTCTCCCGCAAGGAAATTTTGATTCGTGACGGTAAAGGATTTAAAGACCGTGTGACGATGTTGCCGCTTGCATTGCTTAATCCTTTGCGCGAGCATTTGAAAAATGTAAAGGTGCTGCACGATCAAGATTTAGCTGTTGGCTATGGCAGCGTTTATCTGCCTAATGCACTGGAGAAAAAATATCCCACGGCAGCAAGAGATTGGGGATGGCAATATGCCTTTCCAACAAAAGGCATGTCAGTTGACCCACACTCAGGTGAGACTCGACGTCACCATGTTCAAGAGCAAACAATTCAGCGCGCAGTTAAACAAGCTGTGCGGGACGCGAATCTGGTTAAGCCAGCCACCCCGCACACTTTCCGCCATTCCTTTGCTACGCACTTATTGGAGGGCGGCTATGACATCCGCACGGTGCAAGAGTTACTCGGCCATAGTGATGTGGCTACAACCATGATTTATACCCATGTCTTGAACAAAGGCGGCAGGGGTGTAGTCAGCCCTTTGGATAATTTATCATGAGTGAAATATTGATTTACGAAACAGAGAGCGGGCAGACGCGGGTGGATGTTCGGTTGGATGAGGAGACGGTGTGGCTGACACAAAAGCAAATGGTTGCTCTGTTCGACAAGAACGTCCGCACAGTCAGCGAGCATATCCGTAACATATTCAAGGAAGGAGAGCTTATTCAGGATTCAGTTATCCGGAATTTCCGGATAACTGCAGCAGATGGCAAAATGTACGACACTGCTCACTATAATCTCGATGTAATTATCTCAGTCGGCTATCGCGTCAAATCAAAGCGCGGCACACAGTTCAGACAATGGGCCACCAATACTCTGCGCGAGCATTTGGTGAAAGGCTATACGCTGAACCATACTCGTTTGACCGAGCGCGGCATCACCGAGGCACAACAGGCCATCGAGTTATTGGCACGCACACTTAATAACCAGGCATTGGTCAACGACACCGGCAGCGAAGTGCTTTCGCTGATTTTACGCTACGCGAAGACTTGGCGATTACTGCTCCAGTATGACGAAAACGGTTTATCAGTGCCGGAAGGATGCAAGCCATCTCAGGGTACGCTGGATTACAGCAAGGCAATTCTCGCTGTTACGCAGATCAAAACAGAGTTAATGACACGTGGTGAAGCGACGCCTTTATTCGGGCAGGAGCGGGGCGAAACTTTCGAGGGTATTCTTGGCAACATTGAGCAATCCATGTTCGGTGATTTTCTGTATCGCACACGCGAAGAGAAGGCAGCGCACCTCCTGTATTTCGTCATTAAGGATCATCCGTTTTCGGACGGCAACAAGCGCATCGGTTCATTCATGTTCTTGCTTTATCTCCAGCAAGAGCAAATGAGCATGACAATTAATGACAATGCGCTAATAGCCCTTGCTTTGCTGATTGCTGAGAGTGATCCATCCAACAAGGACTTGATGATACGCTTGGTCGTAAATTTATTAACGGATACCCAGGTTTAAAAACCCCGATGGAAACTTCTTAATGTTAAAACAAAACATCGCGGCCTTGTTTGCACCCAATGGTGCGCTTGCACAACACATTCCCAATTTTCGCGCACGTCCCCAGCAGGTGGAAATGGCCGAGGCTATTGCCGAGGCGATTGCAGCTAACGGTTTGCTGATTGCCGAGGCAGGCACCGGCACCGGTAAAACCTTCGCCTATCTGGTGCCAGCACTGCTTGCGGGCGGCAAGGTGGTGCTATCAACCGGCACCAAAAACCTGCAAGACCAGTTATTTCAACGCGACTTGCCCACGGTGCGCGATGCGCTGAAAGCGCCGGTGTCGATTGCATTGCTCAAGGGTCGGGCAAATTATGTGTGCCACTATCATTTGGAGCGAGCGCAGTCCGACGGGCGTTTGCCCACGCGCGAGGATGCACGCCACCTGGCACGCATTGTGAAATATGCCAAGATTACGCAAACCGGCGACAAGAGCGGCCTCGCCGATGTGCCGGAGACTGCCTCCATCTGGATGCACGTCACCTCCACACGCGACAACTGCCTGGGACAGGAGTGCCCCAACCACAAGGAATGTTTTGTGCTGAAGGCGCGCAAGGAGGCGATGGAAGCGGATGTGGTGGTGGTGAATCACCATTTGTTTTTTGCGGACGTGATGTTGCGCGACGAAGGCGTGGCCGAGTTGTTGCCTGCCTGTAACACGGTGATTTTTGACGAGGCACACCAGTTGCCGGAAACCGCCAGTCTGTTTTTTGGTGAAAACATTTCCACTTCGCAGTTACTTGAGCTTGCGCGCGATGCAACCATTGAAGCACTCTCCGGCGCCAAAGATTTTACTCCCCTGCCCGCCGCTTGCGATGCAGTGGAAAAATCTGCTCGTGATCTACGCCTGATTTTCAAAAAAAATGAGGGGCGCATGAACGCGGCTGATGTCGAAAACCTGCCCGGCTTTGCGGATGCGCTCAACACAGTGGTAACGCAACTAGGCAATTTGAATGAACTGCTGGAAAAGCAGGCTGAGCGCAGCGAGGGGCTGGAAAATTGCTGGAACCGGGGTTTGGAACTGGCACGTAAAATCAAACAATGGCAAGACAACACGCAGCTTGATATGGTGCGCTGGGTGGAAATTTTTAGTCACTCGGTACAACTCAATACTACGCCGTTGTCGATTGCAGAAATATTTGCCAAGCAGATCGGCGGCACGCCGCGCGCATGGATTTTTACTTCGGCTACGCTGGCAGTGAAGCAGGATTTTTCTCATTACCAGGGCGAGATGGGCTTGATCACTGCAAAAACCGCGTGCTGGGATAGCCCCTTCAATTACCCAGAGCAGGCTCTTCTATACTCACCGGAAAATATGCCCGACCCCAACAGCCCCAGCTACACCGAGGCGGTGATTGCGGCCGCATTACCGTTGATCGAGGCAAGCAAGGGCCGCGCGTTTTTATTGTTTACCAGTTTGCGTGCGATGCAGCGCGCACATGAAATTTTGCTGGCAGAATTTGACCGCAAAAATTTGAAGTACCCGCTTATGTTGCAAGGCGAATGCTCACGCAATGAGCTGTTGTCGCGCTTTCGCGAACATGGTAATGCGGTGCTGCTGGGTAGCCAGTCGTTTTGGGAAGGTGTGGACGTGCGTGGCGAAGCGCTGTCGCTGGTGGTGATCGACAAACTGCCGTTCGCGCCGCCGGACGACCCAGTGCTGGCTGCGCGTATTGCGCAAATCACCAAGCAGGGACGCAATGCGTTTATGGAATACCAATTGCCGCGCGCGGTGATCAATCTCAAGCAGGGTGCGGGACGGCTGATACGCGATGAAAGCGACCGCGGCGTGTTGATGATTTGCGATCCACGCCTGATCGGAAAACCCTATGGAAAACGCATCTGGCAAAGCCTGCCGCCATTCAAACGAACACGCGTGTTGAGTGAGGCGGTGTCATTTTTTGATGCAAAAATTGATGCTAAGGCTTAAGGGCTATTACGCCAGTTGCATGCCACCGCCAACGTCCTTTAATTAACTTAAGTGGTGTCAAATACACTGCTGGCAATCCACAAGTGGTTGAATTGATTGAAATTTAAGCACTTGGCTGCTTTACGTAAGTCCATGATTATAATCAATATTTTGTTATTTTTACTGACGGCTTTCAATGACATAGCAATTACTGTTCTTTTTTCCTAGGCCAGCGGGACGAAAAATATTACCCTCAAAATTTCACCAGTCTTTCCATGCTGTAGCGGGTCGGTCAACGTTATAATCACACCCGCTTATTTTCCGCATCCACCACACTATCCATATCTTCGGAGCTCACGCCATGTCGCATAATTTATTCAACTCACGCACTACCTTCAAGCTGTCTAGCGGAAAAACCGCAGAGATGTATTCCTTGCAGGCACTTGAAGCAGCAGGGTTGGGCAATATTTCACGCCTGCCGGTGTGTATCCGCATTGTGTTGGAAGCAGTGTTGCGCAATTACGACGACAAAAAAGTAAGCGAGGCGCATGTGCGCCAATTGGCGAGCTGGCAGCCAAATGCGCCACGCACCAATGAGATTCCTTTTGTGGTGGCGCGGATTGTGTTGCAGGATTTCACCGGTGTACCGCTGCTGGCAGACCTCGCCGCGATGCGCGATGCGGCAGCCAAGATGGGCAAGGACCCCAAGATTATCGAGCCGCTGGTGCCGGTGAGTCTGGTGGTAGACCACTCGGTGCAAATCGACAGCTACAACAACCCAAATGCGCTGAAGCTGAACATGGAGCTGGAGTTCGAGCGCAACAACGAGCGTTACAAATTCATGAAATGGGGCATGCAGGCGTTTGACACTTTCACCGTCGTGCCTCCCGGCATCGGCATTGTGCATCAGGTTAATCTGGAATATCTGGCGCGCGGTGTGCTGCATAAAGACGAAGTGTACTACCCTGACACCTTAGTCGGTACCGACAGTCACACCACCATGATCAACGGCATCGGCGTGGTGGGTTGGGGCGTGGGCGGCATCGAGGCGGAAGCGGGCATGTTGGGTCAGCCGGTTTACTTCCTTACGCCGGACGTGGTGGGTGTGCATCTCAAGGGCAAGCTACGCGAAGGTGTGACCGCCACCGACCTGGTGCTGACCGTGACCGAGCTTCTGCGCAAACAAAAGGTGGTGGGCAAGTTTGTGGAGTTCTTCGGCGAAGGTACTGCCGCGCTGACCGTTCCCGACCGCGCCACCATTGCGAACATGGCCCCCGAATACGGTGCCACCATGGGCTTCTTCCCAGTGGACGACATTACCGTGAATTTCATGCGCAATACCGGACGCACCGATGTAGAAGTGGATGCCCTGCAATCCTACTTCAAGGCGCAAGGGCTGTATGGCATTCCACAGGCTGGCAGCATCGATTACAGCAGCGTGGTAGCACTGGATCTGTCCACCATCCAGCCTTCACTGGCCGGGCCCAAGCGCCCGCAGGATCGTATTCAACTTAGCGCCATGAAAGAAACTTTCAACACTTTGTTCAGTAAGCCGATCGACGAAAACGGTTTCAACCAGCCTGCCGCCAAGCTGAGCACACGCTACCCCACCGGCCATGCGGATGGTTTCAGCATCGCCAATGGCGATGTGTTGATTGCCGCGATTACTTCCTGCACCAACACCTCCAACCCCAGCGTGATGCTGGCTGCCGGTTTGCTGGCTAAGAAAGCAGTGGCCAAAGGCCTGCGCGTGAATCCACATATCAAGACCACCCTCGCCCCCGGCTCGCGCGTGGTGACCGAATACCTAACTAATGCCGGGCTGATGGACTCGCTGGTGCAACTAGGCTTCAGTCTGGCCGCTTACGGCTGCACCACCTGCATCGGCAACTCTGGTCCGCTTGATGCGCAGATTGAAGACACTATTATTAAAAATGATTTGATCGCTGCTGCGGTGCTCTCCGGCAATCGCAACTTCGAGGCGCGCATCCACGCCAACATCAAAGCCAACTTCCTCGCTTCGCCGCCCTTGGTGGTGGCCTATGCCATTGCCGGACGCATGAACATCAACCTTGATACCGAGTCTCTGGGCACAGACAAAGATGGCACACCGGTATACCTGAAAGACATCTGGCCAAACAGCCACGAAATTGAAACCGTGATGAAATATGCGATGGATCCTGCGGTGTATCGCAAACTGTACAGCGACCTGACGAAAGACCTGCCCCTGTGGAATGCCATTCCTTCCACTCCGGGCAATTTGTACCAGTGGGACAAATCCACCTACATCGCGCAGCCGCCCTTCTTCGACGGTTTCAGCATGAAGATCGGCAGCATTCACGGCATCAGTAATGCAAAAGCACTGGGCATTTTCGGCGACTCGGTCACCACCGACCACATCAGCCCCGCAGGTGCCTTCAACTCAACTTCAGCAGCTGGGAAATACCTGACAGATCACGCTGTAGCGCTGAAGGATTTCAACAGCTACGGCGCACGACGCGGCAACCACGAGGTGATGATACGCGGCACCTTCGCCAACGTGCGCATCAAGAATCTGATGTTGCCTGCAAAAGACGACGGCAGCCGTGTGGAAGGTGGTTACACGCTTTATAACGGCGAGCAAATGTCGATTTACGACGCGGCGATGAAGTATATTGCCAACGGCACACCAACTGTTATTTTCGCCGGTGAGGAATACGGCACAGGTTCGTCACGCGACTGGGCAGCCAAGGGAACACTACTGCTGGGCGTAAAAGCGGTAATTGCCAAAAGCTACGAACGCATCCACCGCAGCAACCTGGTGGGCATGGGCGTGCTGCCCTTGCAGTTCAAAGGCAGCGACAGTGCCGCATCATTGAAGCTAGTGGGCGATGAAACTTTCGATTTAAGCGGAATTGATGAAAACTTAAAACCACAGCAAGACGTGACCCTCACCATCAAACGTAAGGATGGCAGCACGCAAATAGTGCAACTACTGTTGCGCATCGATACACCTATCGAAGTGGATTACTACCGCCATGGCGGCATCCTACCGTTTGTGTTGCGTGAACTAATCAGCAAATCGTAATAATGTAGGGGCGGATTGCATCCGCCCAGAGGACGCGTACATCAGTCGTCAGCAATATCCTGGCCGGGGAAAAGCACATCGGTAAAACCCAACTTGCTCAGGTCGATCATGCGCATCGGGTAGAGAATGCCATCGAGATGGTCGCACTCATGCTGCACTACCCGGGCATGAAATTCGCTAACCGTGCGATCGATGACGGCCCCGTATTCATCAAAACCCTGATAGCGTATATGGGTAAAACGTGGCACCAGTCCGCGCAAACCTGGCACGCTTAAACAGCCTTCCCAATCTTCTTCTTTGTTGTTTTTTATCCGGGTAATCACGGGATTGATCAACACGGTCTGCGGCACGGCTTCGGCCTCAGGGTAGCGAGGATTGCCCGCCACTTCAAAAACAACTACGCGCAAATTAACGCCGATTTGCGGTGCGGCAAGGCCCACGCCGCTCATTGCATGCATGGTATCGCGCATATCCGCCAGCAGCGCATGCAGCTCTTCTGTGTTAAAACTAGTCACTTTTTCGGCGACACGCAACAATCGTGCATCGCCCATACGCAATACTTCTTTACTCGCCATCGCATTCCACCAATCGTTCAATTACATTTCTGACACGTGTCAATGTGGACTGAGCCACTGCGCTGATCTTGTCGAGATGCACACCATCACGACTTTCACCGCGCCCTGCCGCATGGTTCACCACCATCGCAATGGCGGCATAACTCAATCCTAGCTCTTTGGCCAGCGCAGCTTCAGGCATACCTGTCATACCCACCATATCAGCCCCATCGCGTTCATAACGGTTAATTTCCGCAGCTGTATCAAGACGTGGCCCCTGTGTAGCAGCATATACACCACCGTCCAATAATTTCACTTTTTCCTGCCGCGCAGCTTCAAGCAGCTGACTGCGCAGCTTGACGCAATATGGCAGAGTAAAATCAATATGCGTCACCGGTTTGTCCCGCGCATCGAAGTAGGTGTAGGCACGTCCATGGGTGTAGTCGATAATCTGGTCTGGCACCACGATCATCCCCGGCTGCAGATCGGCTCGTATGCCGCCCACCGACGCAACCGACACCACACGCGTTGCACCCTGCTCATGCAGTGCCCACATATTGGCGCGATAGTTCACCAGGTGCGGAGGGATGGTGTGGCCATAGCCATGGCGCGCAATAAACATGACTTCATGCTGATTGATCAACCCGAAAGTTAGCACACCTGAAGGCTCGCCGTATGGCGTGCGCATCACTTGCCTGTGGGTGATCTCAAAGTTGCTCAGTTGCGTCAGTCCGCTACCGCCTATTATTGCCAGCATAATTTATTCCCCAGTATGATTTATCCTAGAAAAAGCAGTTCGATCCGCAGATTACCTCGGAGAGGTTCTTGTGCCCTGCGGGTACGCAGATTAGATTGATTTTAAAGCAGATTCATGACAAATCAGCGTCACCAAATTGGTGGCGTTGAAAAATCAGATAACAATTTATTTAATCTGCGTTAATCTATT
>JBCKTZ010000001.1:0-91514 GCA_038925245.1 Gallionellaceae bacterium | reverse complement strand
CAAATTTTTACCCCCGCGCGTACGTGCGCCGAAATATTCCTGTAGACCATTGCCGCTGAGTTTGACATGCTGCTCCTTCGCGCCAACCATGCCGCTAATCTTCAACTCGGGACGGTTGATCACTTGGGCAACCGTCAAGCTGTCGCCTTCTGCCAGGCCCATGATGATGACACCCTTGCCGCCGCCGGAAAGCTGTTTCATACCCGACAGCAGGAAGAGTAATAGTCGTCCGCTAGCCGAAGCCGAGGCAACCACCGATTGCGGGCCGGGGGTGAAGGGGGACGGCGGCAGGATGGCTTCCTTGTCCACCGTGATGAACTGTTTGCCAGCCTTATTTCTGCCTATCATGTCTGCAACTGTGCAGGTGAAACCATAGCCGGCTGCGGTTGCTATCAACAATTGCTGTTCTGGCTTGTAGCTGAACACATGAGCAATCTTTGCGCCGCTGACGATATCGATAAGTGTGGACAATGGCACACCATCACCTTTGCCTGAGGGTATCTGTGTCATGGCGATGCTGCAAACGCGGCCATTGTCGCAGATGACAATCAGGTTGTCGGTGGTGCGGCACTCGAACTTGGCCAGCAGCCCGTCGCCATCTTTGAACGACACGTTGCCCAAATCGAGCGCGTGTCCTTGGCGGCTGCGTGCCCAGTATTTTTTCGAGATAATAATGGTGACAGGATCATCGGCTACTGTTGCGACGAGGGCGGAACGTTGCGACTCCTTGATTAGCGTGCGCCTGTCGTCGCCAAAGGCTGCACTATCCGCATCAATTTCAAGCGCCACTTGCTCGCGCAATGCAGAATCTTTAGCCAGTAAACGCGACAACTCTTTGCGCTCTTTTTCCAGCGTCTTGACTTCTTTCTCGATGCGGATGCCTTCCATGCGCGCTAATTGGCGCAGACGGATTTCCAAAATATCTTCGGCCTGGCGATCGGAGAGTTCAAAGCGTGCTATCAGTGCGGCCTTGGGATCGTCGGATTCGCGGATGAGTTTGATCACCTCATCCAGATTCAGAAACACCACCATGCGTCCTGCCAGTATGTGCAGACGGTCATTCACCTGATCGAGGCGGTGCGTGGTGCGGCGGCGCACGGTGCTGAGGCGGAACTCGACCCATTCGCGCAGTATTCTGGTGAGCGGTTTCTGTTGTGGGCGGCCGTCCAGACCGATCATGGTCATATTGAGCGGCGTTGAAGATTCTAGGCTGGTATGCGCCAGCAACACATTCATCAAGTCGTCTTCAAACAAGCGCGAGGACTTGGGCTGGAACACCAAACGCACCGCCTGAGATTTGTCCGATTCGTCGGTGACGGCATCCAGCACCGACAGCAAGATTTGTTTATTGGCTACCTGATCCGGACTCAAACTTTTCTTGTTGGCTTTTACTTTTGGATTGGTCAGCTCGTCGATTTCTTCCAAAACTTTTTTGGTTGAAACGCCGTGCGGCAATTCGTATAGCACCACCTGCCACTGGCCGCGGGCGAGCTCTTCCACATGCCAGCGCGCTCGCATCTTGATGGAACCGCGACCTGTCAAATAACTATCGCGCAGATCCTGCTGGGATGAAATGATTTGTCCACCAGAAGGAAAGTCTGGCCCTTTGATGCAATCGAGCAGGGTCAGGTCGCTGATCTGCGGATCGCGTACCAGTTGCACCGCCGCATTGGCGACCTCACGCAGGTTGTGGGAGGGAATTTCTGTCGCCATACCCACGGCAATACCGGATGCACCGTTGAGCAGTACCATCGGCAGACGCGCTGGTAGCATCGAGGGTTCCTGGAAAGCACCATCGTAGTTGGGCACAAAATCCACGGTGCCCATATCAATTTCAGACAGCAGTAATTCGGCAAGCGGGGTCAAACGTGTTTCGGTGTAGCGCATTGCGGCAGCATTGTCGCCGTCGCGGGTGCCAAAGTTACCCTGACCATCGACCAGCGGATAGCGCAGCGAAAAGCTCTGCGCCAGTCGCACCATGGCTTCATAGGCTGAAGAGTCACCGTGCGGATGATACTTACCTAGCACATCACCCACCACACGCGCAGATTTCACATGCTTGCTGGTGCTGGTCAATCCCATCTGGCGCATCGCAAACAGAATGCGGCGCTGGACTGGTTTTTGGCCGTCGCAAACATCGGGCAGGGCGCGGCCTTTCACTACCGAAATAGCATATTCCAGATAGGCGCGTTCGGCATACAGTGCAATCGGCACTTCGTCGCCATCGGGCAGCGGCGGCAGGGCGGAAAATTGTCTTACGCCTCCTGCGCCCCCCCCCCTGTAGATGTTTCTTCAACTACTACACTCTCTTCAACTGCTTCGAGTGGCGTATTTTCGTCGTCATCAGGAAAGAGAATAGGCTGACCGTCTTTTGTATAATCAATGACCATGCTTAAACGTCTCCTTCAACTTCATTGCCGTGGTATTCCAGCCACGCGCGTCGCGTTGAGGCTTCGTGTTTTCCCATCAGCATTCTGAACATGTCCGTATTTTGTTCATGTGACAGGTCAGTCACACTTACGCGTAAAGCACGCCGTGTATCTGGGTTGAGCGTGGTGTCCCATAGCTGCTCGGCATTCATTTCGCCCAGTCCTTTAAAGCGCGAAATCGACCAGGAGCCCTCACGCACTTTTTCCTGGCGCAGGCGGTCTTCAATCGCCAGCAACTCGCCGTCATTCAATGCATAAATTTTGCGGATCGGTTTTTTGCCCTGAGCAGGCACGTCAACGCGGAACAAGGGCGGCTGTGCCAGATAAATTCTTCCCGCTGCGACCACCTTGTAGAAATGGCGGAAGAACAGGGTCAGGAGTAGCGTGGAAATGTGCGCACCATCCACGTCCGCGTCGGCCATGATATAGACACCCTTGTAACGCATGCTGGACAGATCTACTTCATCGTTGGGGCCGTGCGGATCAACGCCGATGGCGACTGAAATATCGTGAATCTCGTTGTTGGCAAACAGGCGATCTTTCTCCACCTCAAAAGTATTCAATACTTTTCCGCGCAAGGGCAGCACCGCCTGAAACTCCTTGTTGCGTCCCTGTTTGGCAGAACCACCGGCAGAGTCGCCCTCCACCAGAAATAGCTCGGTGCGGCTGGGATCATTCGCGCTGCAATCGGTGAGCTTGCCCGGCAACACCGCAACAGAAGAGCCTTTTCTCTTCTCCACTTTTTGCGCAGAGCGCAAGCGGGTTTGCGCCTGCTGAATGGCCAACTCGGTAATGCGCTTGCCGTAATCCACATGTTCGTTCAGCCATAAATCCAGCGGATCTTTCACCATCAACGACACCAGCCGCAAGCCATCGCGCGACACCAGCTTGTCTTTGGTTTGGCCTTGAAATTGCGGATCGAGTACTTTGGCCGACAGCACAAAGCTGGCGCGGGAGAACACATCTTCCGGTACCAGCTTCACGCCCTTTGGTAAAAGTCCGTGCAATTCGGCAAAGTTTTTTACCGCGTTAAACACACCGTCGCGCAGGCCGGAATCATGGGTGCCGCCATTCAAGGTGGGAATCAGGTTGACGTAGGATTCGCGCATTACCAATCCTTCAGTCGACCATACGATGGCCCAGGCCGCGCCTTCGCCTTCGGCATAGCCGGTGTCGCTGCCTGAAGATACGAATTTTTCTTGCGCAAAAATCGGCACCGCCAATTCTTCGTTGGCCAGCGCTTCAGTCAGATATCCGCGCAAGCCATCGGGATAAGACCAGCTGCGCTTTTCATCACTCTTTTCATAATGCAGCGTGACGTTTACACCGGGCAACAGCACAGCCTTGGAACGTAAGGAGCGTTCCAGTTGCGGCAGAATGACATTGGGCACATCGAAATATTTTGGATTCGGCCATGCGCGCACCATGGTGCCGGTTTTCTTCTTCGGGCATTCGCCGATGCGCGCAAGGGGCGCTTCCGCCACGCCATTCAAGAAGCGCAGAAAATGCACAGTACCCTCGCGGTAAACAGTGACCTCTACTTTATGGGAGAGCGCATTGGTCACCGCCACGCCCACGCCATGCAGGCCGCCGGCAAATTTATAGGCACCACCGGCGGTGTCTTTATCAAACTTGCCACCAGAGTGCAGCACCGTGAAGGCTACCTGCACTACAGAGACACCCTCTTCCTTGTGGATGCCGGTGGGAATGCCGCGCCCATCGTCCAACACCGACACCGAACCATCGGTGTGTGCGGTGACATAAATAAGTGTTGCGTATCCACCCAAGGCTTCATCGCACGCGTTATCAACCACCTCGGCGATCAGGTGGTTGGGCGACTCAAGATTGGTATACATCCCCGGGCGCTGGCGCACCGGCTCCAGCCCGCGCAGGACTTTGAAACTAGATTCGTCGTAAGTATTTTTTGCCATGAATGCGTTAAATATTGTTTGTATACAAGTTGTTATATAAATAAAAATGTGCTCAACGCAATTCTACGGAGGCTGAAAGCGGGCTAATTATGCCGTACATTTCTTTTGTGGGCATCTTTAAAAAGTATAATCACTGAATACTGTTTAAATAAATATAGGCATTCTGTGCAAAACAAACAAAAAATAACAGCAGTGGTCGGTTTGCTCACCGGAGCGGCAGTGTGGGGCATGGTGTGGTATCCATTTCGTATATTGGAGCAGGCAGGTATTTCCGCCATGCTATCTTCGTTCCTTACTTTTTCCTTCGCCCTAGTCATAGGTCTTGCGGTATCCGGCCCTATCTGGCGAGAATGGCGGGTGGCGGGCTGGTGGGGTGCGTTGCTTATTGTAAGCGCAGGGTGGACCAACTTTGGCTACGTGCAGGCCATCATCGAGGGCGAGGTGATGCGCGTGCTATTGTTGTTTTATCTGGCACCGTTGTGGACGGTTGTCTTTGCCCATTTTTTACTGGGTGAGCGCCTGAACCGCTTTGGTTATCTCGTCATATTTCTGTCCTTGTCTGGTGCGGTAGTCATGCTGTGGCAACCCAGCCTAGGTTTGCCGATGCCGCAGAATAGGGCTGAATGGATAGCTTTGTCGGCGGGTATGAGCTTCGCGTTGACCAATGTGATCGTGCGCCACACCCATTATTTAAGCGTCAATTTCAAATCTGCCACAGTGTGGCTGGGTACCGTGTTGCTGACCGGCATGATGCTGCTGTATAGCGGGGGAGTGGCAACGCAGATAAGCAGTATTAGCTTTGATTCATGGTGGTTGTTGGCTCTGGTTGGGTTGGTGCTGTGCGCAACCAGTTTCGCGGTGCAATTCGGCTTGACGCACATGCCTGCCAATCAGGCGATCGTGCTGTTGTTATTTGAATTGCTGTTTGCCGCCATTGCCGCGTATTTTTTGGCGGGTGAAAAAATGGGCTTGCAGGAATATATCGGTGCGGCGCTCATCGTCTCAGCCAGCTTGCTGTCAGGCCAGATGCATAAAAAATATACATAAGTGAGGGGTAGTATTTACCCGTACTCTGTCTGACTTAGACGTGATGATTGAAGTAACATATTGATTATATTGATTATATTGAATATTTTATTTGCGACGATAATATTAATTTTATTAATAATCAATGAGTTGCGAGTTAAGTTCGGCAGACTGCTAGGAACTCAGGGTCAGGCCTAACATTCCAACATTCTGGTCTGAAGAAATGGGGACGGTGCCCCAATTGCTAACCCTCACACCTTCTTAGTGTTTTTGGGGGTGACCGGGGTTTTTTCTTTCAGCTTGTTTACCATCACTTCAATGATCTCTAGCATGAAGGCTCTGTCTGTTTCCGATAGCCCTTCAATCATTTTTGAGAGAACTTCGCCTTGGTCGGTCGCACGGTTACTTGATTCCACCAGCAAATCTTCGATGGGACAGTTAAACACGCCAGCCAGTTGAATCAGCTTGCCGATGGTGGGCATGATTGCGCCACGTTCTATGCGGGAAACCGCCTCATATCCAACTCCCAGACGTTCCGCAACGTATTCTTGGGTCATGCCTCTTTCTGTTCGTCGCTTGGCAATAACCCGCCCTATCGCTTTGGTTAGTGATAACTCCTCTTTGATTTTTTTCATCGCACCCCCTTTATTCAACTTTAATTGTCGAATATGGACGGTTTAACTTGAAGAACTCAAAGGGTTGCAATAAGACATATGGAGTTGTACTATAAGGGCGGCAGCCGCAAGGCTGTTTTTACCTGATCTGGTTGGTCGGATTTATTATGGCAATAACATATAGGAGATAAAAAATGAAAAATATTCTTGCGGTTGCACTATTGTCCGCTTTTGTCGCTGGACCTGCTGTTGCGGCTGATACGTACGTTGGTGTAAATGTTGGTTCAGCCCAGATCGACAGTCCGGGCTTTGACTCCAGCAAGTCGCTCGGCTTGCTGGGTGGGTATTCCTTCAACGAAAGTTTTGCCGCAGAAGTTGCATACATAGACTTTGGCAGCGAAAGTGGCGGAGGCATAACCTCAAAGAGTAGCGCTGTGAGTATAAGCGGGGTGGTTTCCTTGCCGATCAATAAACAATTCGCAGTGTTCAGCAAGTTGGGTTTGGCCTCAACAACATATGAGTCGCAGGGGGATTCAGAAAGTAAAAGTGATTTGACGTTTGGTGTTGGAGGACAATTCAACGTTAACAAACAGGTTGGAATTCGTGCTGGTTACGATTTGTACAAAGTAGGCTCTCCTGATACTGTTAATCAAAGAGTAGTGAGCGTTGGGGCAGTGTTCAAGTTTTAATCCAACTTGCTTAATGCTGAAAAAGCCGGAATTGTTTCCGGCTTTTTTATATATCGCACGCGAAGCGACAAGATAATAATCCACGCTACATGTACCTTTTATAGCGAGCGTGGTGGATTTAACAACGAATGCGCAATTTTATCTAAACAGGAGAAAAAAATGAAGAAGCTAATTTCCATTGCCGTTATCTCTCTAGCCATTTCTGGCTGTGCCTCTATACCCATGGGCGATCCGAAGCAGGATGCTGCTCTTAAAACTTTTAAAATTGCTCCAGACAAAGCAGGAATCTACATCTACCGTAACGAGTTCATGGGTGCAGCGGTAAAGATGGACGTTGCTATTGACGGGCAGCCAATTGGACAGACAGGCGCAAAGACATATCTCTTCAAGGAGGTCACACCTGGGAAACACACTGTGACATCTTCTGCTGAAAATACCGACACGTTAGAAGTTGATGTCAAACAAGGTGGTTTGGCATACATCTGGCAAGAGGTGAAAATGGGCGTCTTATATGCTCGCAACAAACTTCATCTTGTGTCTGAAGAGCAAGGACAGAAGGGAGTTCAAGAAACTAGTTTGGCTATTATGAAATAACAACCCGAAAACAATCGGACAAAACAATCGGGGACAGACCACGGTTTCCATAAACAAGTTAGAGGAAGCATGGCCAACACCGACTGGATCGACCTCAACAAATATCCATTCGCCTCACATCATTTCCAACCCGTGTAAGGCGCAATGATGTAGTCCGGTAGGGTGGGCAAGCCTTATCTGCCCACGCGGTAACGAACATTAATAATGGAACACGAAACGCGCGGGCAACGCTGCGCTTTTGTCCACCCTACGGATTCCCTGCTGGAAATATGCGCTGCCTTTAGACTCATTTGATATTTGAAGAGGCTTCTGCCTAGGAAAAACAGGGTCAAAATGTTACGATTCGCAGTTGAACTTTTTTGATTTTTATTTTTACCTGCACATCATGA
Organism: Gallionellaceae bacterium; assembly: GCA_038925245.1. Lineage (GTDB taxonomy): Bacteria > Pseudomonadota > Gammaproteobacteria > Burkholderiales > Gallionellaceae > 39-52-133. The sequence continues at coordinate 83,842 of JBCKTZ010000001.1, read as the reverse complement.
AAAACACACTCACCATCGGCACGCCACTTACTACTTCTGCAATCAAAGTCATGCTGTTGGGCAGCGGTGAGCTGGGCAAGGAAGTCATCATCGCCTTGCAGCGCCTGGGGGTGGAAACCATTGCGGTTGATCGTTATGCAGATGCGCCGGGACATCAGGTTGCCCATCGCTCGCATGTGATCAATATGGCGGACGGCGCAGCTTTGCGTGCCTTGGTTGAAAAAGAAAAGCCGGATTTTATCGTGCCGGAAATCGAGGCCATAGCCACAGATATGTTGGTGGAAATGGAGCGTGATGGCCTGGCTACCGTAATCCCCACTGCACGCGCTACCCAGCTGACAATGAATCGTGAAGGCATCCGTTGTCTGGCAGCAGAGACGCTGGGCCTACCTACTTCGCCGTACAAATTTGCCAGCAGCCTGGCCGAAATGCAGGCGGCTATAGAGGGTGGCATCGGCTATCCCTGTATCATCAAGCCGGTGATGTCGTCATCCGGCAAGGGGCAGTCCAAAGTGGATAGTGCTACTGAAATAGCCGCCGCATGGGACTATGCGGCTAGCGGCAGCCGGGTAAATCAGGGGCGTGTAATCGTAGAAGGTCTGATACGATTTGATTACGAAATTACCCTGCTCACAGTGCGTGCGCTGAATGCTGTCGGTGAAGTTGAAACACTTTTTTGCGAACCGATCGGCCATGTGCAAGTGCAGGGTGACTATGTGGAAAGCTGGCAGCCGCAAGCAATGAGTGCGCTTGCTTTGCAGCGCTCGCGTGAGATAGCCAAAAAAGTAACCGACAATCTTGGCGGGCGCGGCTTGTTTGGGGTTGAGCTGTTTGTAAGCGGCGATGAGGTCTGGTTCAGCGAAGTGAGTCCGCGCCCGCACGACACTGGCATGGTGACGATGTGCAGCCAGGTACAGAATGAGTTTGAAATTCACGCGCGTGCGATTTTGGGACTGCCGGTCAATGTTGAGATGCGTGCAGTGGGTGCAAGTGCGGTAATTTACGGCCAGCTTGAGCAGAAGGGAATCGCTTTTACAGGTGTGGATCAGGCACTGCGCGTGCCGCAAAGTGATATACGTTTATTCGGCAAGCCAGAGTCATTCAAGCGCAGGCGCATGGGTGTGGCGCTGGCGAATGGCAAGGATACCGATGAGGCGAGGTGCCGCGCCAAGTTGGCGGCGAGTCTGGTGAGACCGGTGAGTGGTAAGTGGTAAGTGGTAAGTGGTAAGTGGTGAGTGGTGAGTGGTGAGTGGTGAGTGGAACATGTGTTTTTACTTACAACTTACAACTCACCTGATGAGTTCTGGAAGGCGATTAAAATGGGTAGCAGTAAAACTAAAATCACTCAGGAGTATCAGGAATGAATATCAGTAAGCTCCTGCACGCAACGATATTGGTGGCTGATCTGGACAAGGCGCGCGGCTTTTACGAAAATATCCTGGGCTTCGCAGCCAGCACAGCACGTCCACAGATGAGCTTTGACGGTGTGTGGTATGACTTTGGTCCGCAGCAGCTGCATCTGATGCAGCTACCCAATCCTGAAGCGGGGCTGCAAAGACCCGTAAATGGCGGCAGAGACCGTCATATCGCTTTTGCGGTAGATGATTTGTCTGTACTCGTGAGCGTGTTGGAAGGGTCAGGTGTCACTTATAATGTGAGCCAGACGGGCAGGCGTGCTCTATTCTGTCGCGATCCGGATGATAATGCACTGGAGTTTGTAGAGCAGTAATCGTCCCTGCCCCTGCGGCCTCAGCGCCGACCAAATCACTGCTACTTTCTGGAGCGAATAAAAAACCTGATGACCAGATTGATATACTCAAGGATGCGATAAATAAATTCAACAAGAAATAGTCCGGCCAGTTTAAAATTAATTATGTACTGGATGGCTCTTCATTCTAATAATTTTGTTAAAAACCATATGGTTAAAAACAAGTCCCGCGTAATTTATTTTTTAAGCACCTGCCTACTCAAATGCACACCTACTCAAATGAACATTCAACAAATAGTTAAATACAAAATCGGCCCACTTCAGTTCTTGCTTGCCATCACTTTATTTTTTTCGTTTCAGGAAGCAGTTGTTGCAGCGCAGCTGGTAAACCAGATGAAAAACAGCCCGTCGCCCTATCTCGCGATACACAGTGATGATCCTGTTGCCTGGCAGGAGTGGAGCCCGGCAACTTTGGCGTTGGCACGCAAGGAAAATAAGTTGCTGTTCGTTTCTATTGGCTATTTTTCTTGCCACTGGTGTCATGTGATGCAGGCGGAGAGTTATCGCGATTTAGCGATAGCCGCCATGATCAATCAGAACTATATACCGGTGAAAGTGGATAGGGAGCTGGAGGTGGCACTCGATGCCGAGATGATCGCCTATGCACAAGGAATGTTGGGCCATTCCGGTTGGCCGTTGAACGTTTTTATCACCCCTGAGGGCTATCCGCTTTATGCCACGCTGTATGAAAAGCCGGAGCGCTTTGGCAGCATACTTAAGGCGCTGAGTGATGAGTGGAAAAAGGATAGTGCGGGACTCAAGGCGATTGCACAAAAAGCAGGTGCTACAGAACGGATCATAAACAAGATCAAGCCGACAGCTGCTCTGGCTGTGAATTATCGTAAGCAGCTGGTGCAAGAAACGCTGGAGCAAGCTGATCTGATGAGTGGCGGCATCAATACGCCACGTAAGTTTCCGCTTTCACCGCAGTTGCTCGCTTTACTTGAAATTGAAGAACACCATCACGATGACAAGTTGGCCGAGTGGTTGCGGCTCACGCTTGATCAAATGGCACGCGGTGGCCTGCGCGACCATGTGGCGGGTGGATTTTTTCGTTACACCGTGGACCCGGATTGGCATACTCCGCATTTTGAGAAAATGCTGTACGACAATGCCCAGCTGGCAATGATTTATCTACGGGCAGCTAGGATATTCAAAAAACCAGCATACCGCGACATTGCCATCGAGACACTAGATTTTATGTTGTCTGAAATGCGTGTGGGCGCTGCATTTATTACCAGCACTTCTGCGCTGGATGAGGAAGGAAGAGAAGGTGGCGCTTATCTGTGGAACGAGACACAACTCAAAGCAGTCCTTGATCAAAATGATTATGCCTTGCTTGCCAAAATATGGGGAATGGATACTGTAGCGGAATTTGACCTCGGCTATTTACCGATGAACAGGAAACAACCTACAGTCGATGAACAACCCCGGCTAAAGGAAATCTACGCCAAGCTAATGCAGCAGCGCAAGACTCGGCTTGTTCCCAAGGATGTCAAGTTGTTGGCCGGGCTAAACGGGCTTGCACTGTCAGCGTTTACTGAGGCTGCTGATATTGCCCCAAGGTTTCGGCTGGCTGCAGATGAGTTGCGTACTTTTATGCTGGGGAACTTGTGGCAAAACGGTACGCTTTATAAGGGAATGAGCCACCAGCAATTGTTGGGTCAGGGTGATCTTGAAAGTTATGCGTATACCGCTGCGGGCCTAATGAAATATTCACAGCTCAGCGGCAAGGCAGGTGATGGCCGAGTGGGAGATGCCCGGGTAGGAGATGTAAAGACAGCCAGGAAAATTGCCCTGCAAGCCTGGCAGAAATTTCATACGCCACACGGTTTCCTGCTGGAACAGAAAAGTGAATTGGCCAAGCCCTATTATCAGAGTGTGGTTGAGGATGGACCGCTGCCTTCTCCGTCCAGTATGTTGATTGATACCAGCCTGCGATTGGGAGATAAGGCGATACAAGATAAGGCACGCGATGCGTTGGCTTATGGGGATTATTTACAAGGTAATGGCTTGTTCTGGCACGCCAGTCAGGTGATGGCATTAAACCGGCTGTTTGCAATCAAGACCATTAGGCCCAATAGGCAAAAAAATACCCCTGAACCAAAGGGGGAGGTCAGGGGTACAAAAGTCTTACCTAATGGTTAAGACACCCGCTCAGGGAGGAGAAGCGGGGATGACTAATCATCAATGTGAGTATATTAGCATATATTAAACTAAATATGCAAGCTTATTAATATACCAAGTTATATATGGTGCGGGTTGAAATTTTAAAAAATGAACTATCTCATTGTATATTCAGAAGAAATAAAAAATCAGGTACGCTTGCTCATTCATCAGAACAAGCTGGCTGAGGTGTTGCTGCAAAGATATTCATCGCTGCACGATATCAGAACGGACAAGGCACTTTATGCTTATGTGCTTGATTTGAAAAATAGTTTTATTCGTAATGCACAGACGCCCAGCAAGGTGTTATTTGATAACGATATCCGCGCCATCAAACGAGCGTTGGGTACCCATACGGCTATTTCCAGGGTGCAGGGTGGCAAGCTCAAGGCAAAAAATGAAATCCGTGTTGCATCCTTGTTCAAAAATGTCCCCATAGAATTTTTGAAAATGATCACGGTACATGAATTGGCGCACTTGAAAGAAAAAGACCATAACAAGGCTTTTTACAATTTGTGCCTCAGCATGGAGCCTGCTTACCACCAGATCGAGTTTGATTTAAGGCTGTACTTGACACATGTAGATTTGATTGGTGAGCTGGATTGGGCTAGGCGTGCATGAACCGGTTTGTCCTACACTACGCTTTGCTCCGTATAGGACAAGAACCCCCGCGGGGTCCTACGCCACCTAAACCGCATTTGTAGGAGCACGCCATGCGTGCGATTCGCACGCATGGCGTGCTCCTACAAGGGGCCTCTGTTCTAATGGACAATCTGGGATGAATGCGAGGTTAGTCATTTCACTTTGTTATTAAACCGCCATTATGGTTTAATCGCAGTCTATGCAACGTTCGTTTAAAACCATTGCCTTGATCGGCAAATACAAGACACCCGAAATAGCCGAGCCGCTGTTGCGGCTGGCATCATTTCTGGTGAGTGAAGGCGTGACTGTGGTGGTGGATACCCTGACCGCAGAGCACCTCAAGCAGCATCCTTATCGGGTATTGGCGCTGGAACAAATGGGAGGCGTGGTAGATTTGGCCATCGTGCTGGGAGGCGATGGCACCATGTTGAATATTGCACGAACACTGGTAGCCTTCAAGATTCCGTTAGTCGGGGTGAATCAGGGACGTCTGGGATTTCTGACAGATTTATCGCTAAACTCGGTTCAGCAAAGTATCGCAGCCATGCTGAAGGGCGAGTATGTGACCGAGCAGCGGATGTTGCTCAGTGCCAGCGTACTGCGCAAGGAGCAGCACGTTTTCAATTCACTGGCCTTTAATGAGGTGGTAATACACCGCAGCAATCTCAGCAGCAGCATGATTGAATTTGAAGTACGCATCAATGGCGAGTATGTGTATACGCAACGGGCCGATGGCTTGATTGTGGCTACGCCTACCGGCTCTACCGCCTATGCGCTGTCTGCTGGCGGTGCGATTGTACATCCCTCGCTGGATGTGATTTCCCTGGTACCGGTATGCCCGCATACCCTCAGCAACCGGCCTATCATCGTGGCGGGTAATTCGGCTATAGAAATCCTGATGCATCGAACCGAAGATGTGCGTGTGCGCTTCGATAGCCATACACATTTTGATTTACTGTTGCACGACACCTTGTTGGTGACGCGTTATCCAGAGCCGGTATGCCTGTTGCATCCGGTGGGGCATAGCTACTACCACACCTTGCGTGAAAAATTACTCTGGAACAAACCCTTATAAATGTTGAAATATTTAAGTATCCGTGATTTTGTCATCGTCGAGTCACTCGAACTCGATTTTTCCGCAGGCTTAACAGAGCTCACCGGCGAGACCGGGCGCGAAAAATTACTTTGGAATAAACCCTTATAAATGCTGAAATATTTAAGCATTCGTGACTTTGTCATCGTCGAGTCACTCGAACTCGATTTTTCCGCCGGTTTCACTGCCCTCACCGGCGAGACCGGCGCGGGAAAATCCATATTGATTGATGCGCTATCGCTGGCGCTGGGTGAACGCGGTGATGCGATGATGGTGCGGCATGGCTGCGAACGTGCCGAAATCAGCGTCGAATTTGATATTGGCACATTACCCCAAGTTCAGGCATGGCTCGCTGAGCAAGGTCTTGAAGGCGATGTTGGGGTATGCTTGATGCGCCGCGTGCTCGATGCAAATGGCCGTTCGCGCAGCTTTATCAATGGCAGTACCGCAACCCAGCAACAACTGCGCGCAGTGGGCGAATTTTTACTGGACATCCATGGTCAGCACGCACATCAATCCTTGCTGCGCGTCGATGCGCAGCGTGAAACCCTCGATGGTCATGCCAATTTAACGCGCGATGCCAACGCGGTGAGTTTGCTGTTCCGTGATTGGCAAACCTTGCATAGCCGCCGCATGCAATTGGAAAAGAATGCCGCAACAGTTCTGGCCGAGCGTGAGTTGTTGGTGTTTCAGCGGCGCGAACTGGAAAATTTGAAATTCAGCGTGGCAGAGTGGAATGAGTTGCAGGCTGAACATTCACGTTTATCGCATGTGGCAACTTTGCTGGAGACCGCGCAATTCGGCGTTGAGATATTGAGCGAAGCAGATAGTTCCTGTCTGGCGCAATTGAATGCCTTGACCACAAGGGTACGTGCAGGCGTTGAATTTGATGCAGGCTTGCGCGACACCCTCACCATGCTGGAAAGTGCCCAGAACGAGCTGCAAGAGTCGGTATATGCGCTGCGGCATTACCAGCAGGATCTGGATGCCGATCCGCAACAGTTGCGCCAGCAAGAGCAGCGCATGGCGGCGATTGTGGAAGCATCGCGCAAATACCGCGTCAGCCCTGAAGCTTTGCCACAGGCTTTGCAAGGGATTGTTGAACGTCTGGAAGAGCTGGGCGGCGATGCCGATATTGAACAGATGGCAAAACAAGACAAGGCTGCGCACGAGCAGTATCTGGCTGCGGCCAAAAAGCTGAGTGCGGCACGCAAACAGGCGGCAGAAAAGCTGTCGCAGGAAATTACTCTGGCCATGCAAACTCTGGCGATGCAGGGAGGCAGCTTCGCGGTGGCGTTGCTGCCACTGGCGGAGGGTAATGCGCATGGACTGGAAACGGTTGAGTTTCAGGTGGCTGCCAACCCCGGTGCGCCATTGCGCGGCTTGGCCAAGGTTGCGTCCGGCGGCGAGCTGTCTCGCATCAGCCTAGCCATTCAAGTTGCCGCCAGCCAGGCTGCAACCGTCCCTACGTTGATATTTGATGAGGTAGATAGCGGCATCGGCGGGCGGGTGGCAGAGATCGTTGGTGGCTTACTCCGACAACTGGGTAAACACTACCAGGTGATGTGCGTGACCCATCTGCCGCAGGTGGCCGCCATGGCCGATGCGCAGTGGCAGGTAAGCAAGGCGGTGGCTGATGGGGTCACATTGAGCCATATTCGAGTACTCAATCCGGCAGAGCGCATCGAAGAAATTGCACGCATGCTGGGCGGGGTCAAAATTAGTGATACCACCATCAAACATGCGGCAGAAATGCTCGGGCTGGCTGCTTGAGGTATCATGCTGTCCGTTTTGTGAAAATATAGATATCCATGCTGAATAAACTCATACTGCTTTTCGTGACCGCCTCGCTGCTTTCATTGGGCGGCTGTTCGTCGTTTTCGCCTTACAAGATGGAAATTCGCCAGGGCAACTACGTCACCCCGGAAATGCGCAAAAAAATTAAAGTGGGTATGTCGCGTCAGCAGGTGGTGAGTGTTCTCGGATCACCGCTGGTTACAGATGTGTTTCACGCCAACCGCTGGGATTATATTTATCGCTTTGAAGAAAAGAGCAAGTTAGTTGAGGAGAGGCGTCTCACGCTGTATTTCGATGGGGAATTAGTCAAAAGTATTGATGGAGTTAGTCAAAAGTATTGATGACAGCCAGACAGAGGGTAATGCAGTTGTTGCACGCTGTTTGGAATTCAAATGGATCGTGCCTAATGGCAATCGTAGGGTGCGTCACACGCACCATGGTGCGCATGGCGCACCCTACCTGAGCGGCCCTCCAAGTAACAGTAAGCATTAAGCTAGTTACATCCGATTGCCAGCATGACACAACGTTGAAAATTCTAAATCAGAATAAGTTCCATCAAGAATGCAACACTACACTAGCCAGGAAATATTATGAGTAAAATTAAAATCGTTATTGCCGGTTGCACAGGCCGCATGGGCAAAGCTTTGCTGGAAGGTGTATTTCAATCTGATGATCTGATGCTGCATGCGGCACTTGATCATGAGGGAAGTACACAGTTAGGCAAGGATGCAGGAGAGCTGGTGGGCAGTACATGCGGTGTAAAAATCAGCGCGGATTTTTCATCAGCGCTCAAAGGTGCTGATGTATTGATTGATTTCACCCGTCCCGAGGGAACGCTGGATCATATTGCCGCTTGTCAAAAGTTGGGCGTGAGCATCGTGATCGGTACCACCGGTTTCACCGCGCAGCAGAAAGCGCAGCTGGGCGCGGCAGCGCAGCACATCGGCGTGGTATTTGCGCCCAATATGAGCGTGGGTGTGAATCTGACCTTTAAATTGCTGGAGATGGCTGCAAAAGTGCTGTCGCATGGTTACGACATAGAAATTATTGAGGCGCATCACCGGCACAAGGTGGATGCGCCTTCCGGTACCGCCTTGGGTATGGGTGAGGTGATCGCAAAAACCTTGGGCCGTGATCTGGAGAAATGTGCGGTGTATGGCCGTGAAGGTGTGACTGGCGAGCGCGATCCTTCCACCATCGGTTTTGCCACGGTGCGCGGCGGCGATATCGTGGGGGATCACACGGTCATGTTTGCCGGTATTGGTGAACGCATTGAAATTACTCACAAGGCCAGCAGCCGTGCCACTTTTGCGCTGGGTGCCTTGCGTGCCGCACGCTTTTTAAAGGTCAACACATCCGGCATGTATGACATGCAGGATGTGTTGGGTTTGAAATAAAAGGAAGGCAAAAATGAGTAATACAGTACAAATTAAGCAGGACTGGAACTGGGTAGGCCGCTTCGTTGCGGTGATCGTAGTTTCATTGATACTTGCAGCGGCTATCGGTAGTATGGATTTGTTTGAAAAAACGTTCGTGATTCCGGGCAAGTTCAGCGCTGCTCATCTGGTGCGTTTCCTCGGTTATAGCACTGCACTTGGTGCGTTATGGATGCTGGGCAGACGCGCGACGATGGCTTTGCAACAACGCGGCGGGCGCTGGACTTTTATGCAGCATTTGATTCTGCCGGTAGTTAGTTTGATTGTCGTTTCTTCGTCGAATTCTGTTGCCTTATTGGTCATGAAGCCGATGATGAATGCATCGCTGAATAACATTTACAATTGGGTGTTTATCGTGGCTATTCTCGGGTGTGCAGCCTGGGTGGTGATGGCTGTGCTTGGGCAGTCCGCTTCATTGACCAAAGCATTTACCTCGGTAACCGAGCGTATGGATGCTTCGGGGAAAATAAAGATGTGTACAGCTTGTGGTAGCAGTAATGATGTCTCGGCCAAATTTTGTAGGGAGTGTGCCACGAAATTGGGCGATACGGCTTAGAGTGGGCAAACGACAGAAACATTAGACCCTTGATAAAACGCGTGGGCTACGAAAACTTGGAGGGCTGCTCAGGTAGGGTGCGCACGGCGCACCCTACGATTGTCATTAGGCACGATCCGTTTAAGTTCAAAGCAGCGTGCAACGCTACACTAGTGATTTTTTGCTTCTTTAACGGCGTTCTTTCTTCATGGCCTGTGCAGTTTCACGTTTAGCATCTTTTTCACGCTCTACTGTTCGCTTATCATGTTCCTTCTTGCCTTTGGCCAAACCGATGTTGAGTTTGACCAAGCTACCCTTGAAGTGCATATCCAGCGGCATGATGGTATAGCCTGCGCGTTGAACTTTGATGATCAGCTTCTCGATTTCGCGGGCATGCAGCAATAGTTTGCGGGTGCGCAGCGGATCGGGATGAATGTGGGTAGAGGCAGTCAGCAAGGGGCTGATGTGCGAGCCAAATAAATGCAACGCGCCATCGCGTATGGTGATGTAAGCTTCCTTTAGTTGCACACGTCCGGCGCGGATGGCTTTGATTTCCCAGCCTTGCAGCATGATGCCAGCTTCGTAGCGCTCTTCAATCGAGTATTCGTGAAATGCTTTTTTGTTTTGAACGATGCTCATAGTGTGTGTATTTTAGCAGTTTTGTTTACGCCTGATTGTCAGTGCAGAATAATAAATTATGGCTCTAGTCGAGAAATCAGTTTTGCTTCACTTCAGTGCAGATCAAATGTTTGTGCTGGTGGATAACGTTGCCGAATACCCGCAATTTTTGCCATGGTGTGGCGGCACCAGTGTCACCGTGCTGGATGAAAACAAGATACAGGCAACAGTTCATATCAATTATCACCATGTCAAACAAAGTTTTACCACCGAGAATGTGCGTGTGGTGCCACAGCGTATCGATATGAAATTGATTGAGGGCCCGTTTAAGTTGCTAGAAGGAAGTTGGCATTTTATCGCTTTAACGCCAACTGCCTGTAAAATAGAATTCCGGTTGAATTACGAGTTTTCCAATAAGTTGCTGGAAAAAATAGTGGGACCGGTGTTTCATTACATTGCATCCACATTTGTCGAAGCGTTTGTCAAACGTGCTGAACTGGTTTACTTGCAGAATAAGTAGCATTTAACCCAGATTGTCCATTAGAGGAAGCATCCCCTCCCTCTTGCAGGGGGAGGGCTAGCACCCGCAAGGAGCAGGCCGTTTCTGTAAGCCGCTAAAGCGGCAACAGCTACGCTCGGTGGGGGTGGAAACGTTGCCTCCCGCAGATTTACCCCCATCCTAGCCTTCCCCCTGAGAAGGGGAATGGACGTGAGTTCTAATGGACAATCTGGGTTTAATAAAAATTAATTTTCCAGTAAATGATGGAACATAAAATAGACAATATGATCACGGTTGAAGTCATCTATGCCTTGCCGCATGAGCAGATTTTTTTTGTTGTGACGGTGCCACAGGGTACGATACTGGCTGATGCTGTGAAAATGTCCGGCATACTGGGAACGCATCCTGAAATTGATTTGGGCAGCAACAAGGTCGGTATTTTTGGCAAGTTGAGCAAGCTGGATACAGCGCTGCGAGAGAAGGACAGGGTTGAAATTTACCGTCCGCTTATTGCCGATCCCAAGGAAGTTCGAAAACGTCTTGCCGAAGAAGGAAAAGCAATGAAGAAAGGTGGAGGCGAACTTTAATGCTGGATTACGATTTGCATTGTCATTCCAATGTGTCTGATGGCCTGTTGCCGCCAGCCGAGCTGGTCGCCAGGGCCGCCGGTCGCGGCGTGAAGGTCATGGCCTTGACCGATCACGACGATACCAGTGGTCTGGCCGAAGCCGCACGCGTTGCGGCATTACACGACATGCAGTTTATTAACGGAGTGGAAATCTCGGTCAGCTGGCGCAGCCATACCCTGCATATTGTTGGGTTGAACATTGATCCCGACGATGCATCGTTGCAGGCAGGCTTGCACAGTGTGCGCGAAGGACGCGGTGCTCGCGCAAGGATGATGGCCGAGTCCTTGGCACGTTCGGGAATTAGCGGTGCTTTGGAAGGCGCATATAAGTATGCAGCCAATCCAGAAATTATTGGACGTACTCATTTCGCGCGATTTTTGGTAGAAACCGGTCATGCCAAGGACGTGCGCAGTGTGTTCAAGAATTTTCTGGTCAAAGGCAAGCCTGGTTATGTGCCGCATCAATGGGCCAATTTGCCGGATGCAATCAGTTGGATAGTTGGCAGCGGCGGCATTGCCGTCATTGCTCATCCAGGGCGATATACTTCAGGGCGCAAGCCGATGGGACGCAAGAATTTGCGTGAATTGCTGGTTGAGTTTATGGAATTGGGCGGACGCGGAATCGAGGTGGTGACGGGTAGCCATACACCCGAACAGTATGCTGAATTCGCGCGCTATGCGACGGAGTTTGGTTTGTTGAGTTCATGCGGTTCGGATTTCCACGGCCCCGGTGAAAGTTACCGTGATCTTGGGCGTTTGCCGGATTTTCCGCTGGAGTGCCGGCCGATTTGGCAGGCTTGGGAAAATCCTCAACAACATGCCTGATCGGTTATTGTTATTATCACTCAAATTGCACCTATAAAAATGCCGTCGTCCCCGCGAAGGCGGGGAACCAGATGCTTGATTAGACTGGATTCCCGCCTTCGCGGGAATGACAAAAAATATGAATTTTTAAAGGTGCCATAAATGCTGCATTCAAATATTTTCTGATTCAACTATGTCACAATTTTTTCATATACATTCAGACAACCCGCAGCCAAGGCTGATTAAACAAGCAGCAGAGCTGGTGCGCAAAGGTTCAGTGATTGTTTATCCTACCGATTCCGGATACGCACTCGGTTGTCATCTGGGTGACAAGGATGCAGTCATGCGTATCCGCAAGATACGCAATGTGGATGATAAGCATCATATGACACTGGTGTGTCGCGACCTGTCCGAGATTGCGCACTATGCGCGGGTGGATAATGTGCAGTTCAGATTGATGAAGAGCAATACACCTGGGAGCTATACCTTTATTCTGAACGCAACAAAAGAAGTGCCCAAGCGTTTGCAGCATCCCAAACGCAGCACGATAGGTCTGCGTATTCCAGACCATCCTGTCGCACTTGCATTGCTGGAAGAGCTGGGCGAACCGTTACTGAGTTCCAGCCTGATGCTGCCCGGTGAAGAAATGGCAATGCACGATGCGGAGGAGATTCGCGAGATGCTGGGCCAGCAGGTTGATCTGGTGATAGACGGCGGATCGGTAGGGCTGGAGCCAACTACAGTGATGGATCTAACGGGGTCTGTGCCGGTATTGATCAGACGCGGCAAGGGCGACACCAGACCATTTTTGAGTGAGGATTAAAAGTAGCAAATGAATATAGAACAGATACAAATCATAGTGCTCGCAGCCATTCCAGTCATCGCGCTCGCAGCTATTCCCGTGCTGTTTGCAATTACGTTACATGAAGCAGCACATGGTTACGTGGCGCGTTATTTTGGCGATATGACCGCTTATCAGCAGGGGCGCATCAGCCTGAATCCGATACGTCATATTGAGTTGTTCGGTACAATTTTATTACCACTGTTGACGTTGTTAGTAAGCCCCATTATGTTTGGTTGGGCCAAGCCGGTACCTGTTAATTTTTCAGCATTACGCAATCCCAAGAAAGACATGTTGTGGGTGGCTCTGGCAGGCCCGGCGTCGAATTTATTCATGGCTTTGGGTTGGGCATTGATTGCCAAAATTGCAATGGCATTTCCCGAAAACTATTATGCGGTGCCGCTGGTGAAAATGGCTATGATCGGCATCACTATCAACGTCGTTCTGATGGTGCTCAATCTGTTACCGTTGCCTCCGCTTGATGGTGGCCGTATAGCGATCAGCATGTTGCCGCATCGTCTAGCTTATCAATTGGCAAAAATTGAGCCTTATGGCATGTTTATATTGATATTTTTGGCGGTTACGTCAGTATTGTGGTGGATACTCAAGCCACTTATGGATGTTGTGTATTTTATAATTCGACTTATTTTTGGACTTTAGAATAAATATATATGTTTGCTGATCGAGTGTTATCTGGAATGCGCCCTACGGGCAGTTTGCACCTTGGGCATTATCACGGTGTATTGAAAAGTTGGGTGGAGATGCAGCAGGAATACGAGTGCCTGTTTTTCGTGGCCGATTGGCACGCGCTCACCACCCATTATGACAATCCGCAAATGATCACGCAGAACACCTGGGATATGGTGATCGACTGGCTGGCCGCAGGGGTTGATCCCGCGCGTGCCACGCTGTTTATTCAATCCAGAGTGCCAGAGCATGCCGAGCTGCATTTGCTGCTGTCGATGATCACCCCACTGGGCTGGCTTGAACGTGTGCCAACCTACAAAGACCAGCAGGAAAAGCTGAGCGAAAAAGATTTAAGCACCTACGGATTTTTGGGCTACCCCTTGCTGCAAAGTGCCGATATTCTGATTTATCGTGCCACACAAGTACCGGTAGGTGCAGACCAGGTGCCGCATATCGAATTTACCCGCGAGATAGCGCGCCGTTTCAATCATATCTATGGCCGCGAAGTCGGTTTTGAAGAAAAAGCGCAAGCTGCAGTAAAGAAACTGGGCAGCAAAAAAGCCAAGTTGTATGATGAATTACGCACTCGTTACCAGGAGCAGGGGGATGATGAAGCGCTGCAATCTGCCCAGTCATTGCTGGACGAGCAGCAAAGTTTGAGCCTTGGAGATCGCGAGCGGCTGTTTGGATATCTCGAAGGTGGCGGCAAGATGATCCTGTCCGAGCCGCAAGCCATGCTCACTGCCTCCTCCAAGATGCCGGGACTGGACGGACAAAAAATGTCCAAGTCTTACAACAACACCATCACCCTGCGCGAAGATCCGGCAAGTGTCAGCAAGAAAATCCGCACCATGCAAACTGACCCTGCCCGTATACGTCGCACCGATGTGGGTGATCCGGATAAATGCCCGGTGTGGCAATTGCATCAGGTCTATTCAAGTGTAGAAACAAAACTATGGGTGCAGCAGGGCTGCCGTAGTGCGGGCATAGGTTGCATTGAATGCAAACAGCCGGTAATCGATGCAGTATTGCTTGAACAGAACCCGATGCGTGAGCGTGCCCAGCAGTATCTTGACGACCCCACGCTGGTGCGTAACATTATTGCGGATGGTTGTGAGAAGGCGCGCAAGTTGGCGAATGAAACGATGAGGGATGTCAGAGAAGCGATGGGATTGGATTATAGCTAGTGTCGCGTCACGCGTTAAATAGAGTAATTTTTAGTCGATATCAATAGGTCGTGATTGCATTTTGAAAGCAGGCGTCATGTTTTCCAGCTTGGCTTGTCCCGCATACAGGGTCAGGTGAGGGTAGGGGATTTCTATGCCGGCGGCATCGAAGGCTTTTTTGATCCGATACAGAAATTCACTTTTCACATCCCATTGTTCCAAAGGATGGACTTTAAAACGGCAGCGGATGATGACGGCTGAATCAGCAAGGTCATCGATGCCCACAATTTCCAGATCTTCAATAATTAAATCCTTAAAATTGGCAGCAACGCGCATTTCTGCACCGACCTTGCGCATGACTTCATACACTTCATCAATATTCTCGCGGTAGGCTACACCGATGTCTATCACCGCATAGGAATAGTCTCGCGATTTGTTGCTTACCGTGGTGATGCTGCTGTTGGGAATAAAATGCACGCTGCCTTCAAAATCGCGCAGCCGCACATGGCGTAGCGTCACTTCTTCTACCTTGCCTTTTTTTCCGGCAATTTCGACCACTTCACCATGCCGAATCTGGTCTTCAATCAGTAGGAAAAATCCGGTGAAATAATCCTTGATCAGGGTCTGAGCGCCAAAACCCACAGCCACGCCCACCACACCGGCCGCAGCCAGAATGGGCGCGATGGAGATGCCCACTTCGCCCAGCACCAGCATGCCCGTGATTAACGTGATAATGATTTTGGCAACGTGGCTGAAGACCTGGCCCAATGTTGCTGCACGTTTGATCGAGCCTGCATCGTGAGTGGTGCGAGTGACATAATTCTTGAAGAGTCTGATCAGCTTGCGGCTCACCCGCATCAGTACCCATGACAATATCAGGATGATCAGAATATGCGTTGCAGGCAGGATCAGTTCCATCCCTTTATCGGAGACATTAATTCCTAGGCTGTGTAAGAACGCTTTCATCAATCAAGCTTCCGGACGAGTCTTATGCTTCGGGACGCATTTGGGGGAACAGAATAACGTCGCGGATGCTGGCGCTGTCGGTGAGCAGCATGATCAAACGATCAATACCGATACCTTCTCCTGCCGTGGGTGGCAAGCCGTATTCCAGCGCACGGATATAGTCCATATCCTTGAACATAGCTTCTTCGTCGCCTGCATCCTTGGCTTTTACCTGCGCATCGAAACGTGCTTCTTGGTCTTCTGGATCATTCAACTCGGAGAAGCCATTGGCGATTTCACGGCCCACCATGAACAGCTCGAAACGCTCGGTGATGGCCGGGTTGCTGTCACTGCTGCGTGCCAACGGAGAAGCTTCGACTGGATAATCGATGATGAAGGTAGGTTCGAATAACTTCGTTTCGGCCAGCTCTTCAAACAGGGTCAGTTGCAAACCACCTACACCGTCATCGTCTCTGTATTTGGCTTTCAGGTCTTCCAGTTCGTTGATCAGGAAGTCGCGGTCATTCAACTGTGCATCGGTGAATTGCGGATGATATTTCTGTATCGCCTGATTCATAGTGAGGCGGTGGAACGGCTTGCCCAGATCCAGTTCCTTACCCTGATAACTGACCACGGTGGTGCCCAATACCTTGTGCGCCACTTCGGCAAAAAGTTTTTCGGTTAAATCCATCAGATATTTATAATCGCGATAGGCTTCGTAAAACTCGATCATGGTGAATTCAGGATTGTGACGTGTCGAAAGCCCTTCATTGCGGAAGTTGCGGTTGATCTCGAACACCTTTTCAAACCCGCCTATCACCAGCCGCTTCAGATACAGCTCCGGTGCTATGCGCAGATAAAGTTGCATGTCGAGTGCGTTGTGATGCGTGGTGAAAGGTTTGGCTGACGCGCCACCCGGGATGGCGTGCATCATCGGGGTTTCCACTTCCAGATAACCGTGGCGAGTAAAAAATTCACGTATCGCCTGTATCGCCTGGCTACGAATAAGGAATACGCGACGAGTCTCGTCATTGGTAATCAAGTCCACATGGCGCTGGCGGTATTTTTGTTCCTGATCAGTTAGGCCGTGAAATTTTTCCGGCAGCGGACGCAGGCATTTAGTCAGCAAGCGCAACTCGTTCACGCGTACAGAAAGCTCGCCCGTCTTGGTTTTGAACAATACGCCCACCGCGCCCAGAATATCGCCCAGATCATAATGTTTGAACGCGTCATGCACGGCTTCACCGGTATCACCATTGCTTATGTATAACTGCATGCGACCGCTCATATCCTGCAGCGAAGCAAAACTGGCCTTGCCCATCACACGTTTCAGCATCATGCGGCCGGCAATGCTGACTTTTACCGGGTTGGATTCAAGCTGTTCATTGCTTAGCTCGCCATAACCGCTGTGTATATCGGCAGCCATGTGTTCGCGATTAAAATCGTTGGGGAAGGCAACGCCTTGCGCGCGCAGTGCAGTCAATTTTGCACGGCGCTCGGCGATGATTTTATTTTCATCAAGTTGGGTAATGTTTGCTGGTTCGATACTCATGGCAAGGTAGTCTTCAAAGTTAATTAATTAAATCAGGCTTTAGGTTCTATTACGGCAGGTGTCAATCCAGCAGCTTTGACGCGTTTTATCAGTCGCTGGTCAAAACTTAAAAAAGTGCTGCAAAAATGTGCTCGTGCCAAATGCAGTGCATCTGCAAAATCAAGCCCCTGTTGATAGCTTGTCAATGCTGCCAGGACGATGCTGCGATCCTCTATTTGTACATTGGCAAGGCCGCAAAGCGCTTCGAGCACACGCTGAATTTCTTTGCGGGAGAGCTCGTAAAATCCGCGCATCACCCATTCAAACTCCAGCAATACTGTTACTGGTACAAACACGGCTCCAGAAAGCGCTGCAATCGCGGCAGGACGCTGGCGGATGGCTTCTGTATCGTCCTTGTCATTGATGAAGAAGCGTGCAAGTACGTTGGTATCAACTGCATTCATTTTTCAGTCTTGCGCAGTAAATAAGCTGCATCAAACTCACTCAACTTGCGCGGCTTGCCTTTGGAGGGCGCAGTCACCATGCCCGCACAAGCCGCCACATCGGTGGCCTTGACTGGTCTGGTTACAACCAGTCTAACTCCGTCCGGTTCTTCGATTATTTCCATCTGCGTACCTGCCATCAAGCCAAGACGCCGCCGGATGTTGGCGGGCAGGACGATTTGTCCTTTGGAAGAAACAGTCATAGTTGTCATGGTGTATCCAATCTCATGGAAATAATAGCCCGTAATATAACACAATGGCTTACCTGGTAAGATAGGTGATTATTTGTGGCAGCTTTGTAAATTTCGTTTTTCTATACGTTCCAGTCTGAAATTCGGGTTAAACGCCTTGCTTCAGGCTCGCTTCAATAAATTCGTCCAGATCGCCGTCCAGCACGCCCTGGGTATTGCCAATTTCAACGTTGGTACGTAAATCTTTAATGCGTGATTGGTCCAGCACATAGGAACGAATCTGGTGTCCCCAGCCGATGTCGGTTTTGCCGTCTTCCATCGACTGTTTCTCGGCATTGAGCTTGCGCAACTCGGCCTCGTACATGCGTGATTTTAACATTGCCATGGCTTCGGCGCGGTTGCGGTGTTGCGACCGGTCGCTCTGGCACTGCACCACGATGCCGGTGGGGCCGTGGGTAATACGCACCGCAGAATCGGTCTTGTTGATGTGCTGACCACCAGCGCCGGAAGCACGGTAAGTGTCCACGCGCAAATCGGCGGGGTTGATTACAATTTCGATGGATTCGTCTACCTCTGGGGTAACAAACACGCTGGAGAAAGAGGTGTGACGACGGTTACCGGAATCGAATGGCGATTTGCGCACCAGACGGTGCACGCCGGTTTCGGTGCGCAAATGACCGAAGGCATATTCGCCGATTATTTTTAGTGAAGCACCCTTGATGCCGGCCACCTCACCGTCAGATTGTTCCAGAATTTCGACCTTGAAACCCTTGCGTTCGCAGTAGCGTAGATACATGCGTAGCAGCATCGAGGCCCAATCTTGCGCTTCGGTGCCGCCGCTGCCGGCCTGTATTTCGATAAAGGCATTATTGGCATCCATCGGACCGGAAAACATACGGCGGAATTCCATCTCCGCAACGACTTTTTCCATGTGCTGGATATCCTCGGCAATGCTGAGCAGGCTGCCATCGTCCTTCTCGGCTACGGCCATTTCCATCAGTTCTTTGGTGTCGTTCAGCGTGGTCTCGACCTGCTGTAGATTGACTACCACCCCTTCCAGCATCTTGCGTTCGCGCCCTAGTTCCTGCGAGCGTTTGCTGTCTTGCCAGATGGCAGGGTCTTCAGCGAGGCTGACAACTTCGGCTAAGCGGTCTTGCTTGCCAGCGAAGTCAAAGATACCTCCGAAGTTCGAGGTTGCGCACCTGTAAATCTTGCAAGTGGCGGGTGAGGGCGTTGAGTTGTTCGGCTTCCATGATTATTTCGTATGCGGGAAAGTCCGCGATTATACATGGACTGGCGCGGTTGCAGGAACCCCGCAATCGTGAGCCGAGCAGGATGTAGGGCACCTCTAAAAATTCAGAGTTCGCCCAAATGCAAGGCGCGGGAAAAATTTCGCAGCGACGCATATGATTGATATGTTAGCAAGAAAGTTTTCCAGCAACGCAGCAGTTGGATGAAATCTGAGTTTTTAGAGATGCCCTTTACAGCAACAGCAAACCGACGGCAACGCCCAAGCATATTGCTGCAAAGCCAGCGGCAACATGCAGCGCCAGATGCTTGCCGCCAATAAAGAACACCATACCAAATTTCAGTAGCATGTTGGCGAGGAAGGCAATGGCAATGGACATCACGGCATGGTCAACATTGAGCTTGCCTAGATCAAACAGGCGCAGGCTGGAGAGGGTAATGGCATCGACATCGGTCAGCCCGGAAAGCGCTGCAACGGCATACAAGCCGCTGTTGCCGGCAATATCAGACAGCCACGCGGCAGCTAGCAGCACAGCCACATACATCAGTGCAAAACTCAGCGCTGCGGGAATCTCGGCTGGATTGCTGCTGGTGGGCTTGGGCAGTGCGGTATCGCTGTGCAGCTTATTCCAGCGGATTAAGGTGGCGATCACGCCGAAAGCCAAACCCATGCCCATCGGCAACAGAAGTTGCTTCATGACGGTCGGGGAGATCACCGCGCTGACGACCAGCAGACGCAACATCACAACCTGGCTTGCAATCAGAATGACAGTGGCAGACAGCGACCGCATGCTTTCATTGCTTTTGGCATACCGCGCATAGGCGAGGGTGGTGGCGGTACTGGAAACCAGGCCGCCGAGAAATCCCAACAAGGCAGGGCCATAGCGATTTTCGCTCCAATGCAGCGCTACATAGCCTGCCAGACTCAGGCCGGAAATCAGCACCACCATCATCCAAGCCTGGTAAGGATTAAAAACCTGATAGGGGCCGTAGCTCTGGTCGGGCAAAATCGGCAGGATGATAAACGTGAGCACTAGAAATTGCAGGATGGAAACCAGGTCACGTCGTGTCAGGCGTTGCGTCATGCCGCGCAGCTCTGGTTTGAAATACAGCAGGATCGTGGTGGTAATCGCCAGCATGATGGCCAGCCGGGATTGCCCGTGCCAGACCAGCACGCCGAGCAGGTAACATAGCAGCAAAGCGGCGATCGTGGTTGTGCCGGGATCATGTTCGCCTGCTGTGCTGTTGAAATAGGCGGCGGTGATCATGATGCCCACAATGCACAAACCTGCAACCACCAGCCAGGGAGATTGGGTTGTGCTGGCAAGCATGGCGGTGAGCGTGCCGAAAATCGCCACCAGTGCAAAGGTGCGCAAACCGGCTTTGGCCGACGGATTGCGTTCGCGCTCCAGACCAATTAACAGGCCCAAGGTAAGGCTGGTAATAAATTGCGGTAGGGCGTCGATACCGTTGCCCTGCAAGATCGATATTTCCATGCTCATTACCTCTTGAATAGCGTTAAATCGTTGAATTCAACTTGAAAGCCATTTAAATATAAGTACTTGATTATATTTAATATTTAATTTTAATTTGGAAGATTTCCAAGTGTTCTCATATTTAACATAGCGTCTGAAATAATGCCGCATAAACTTTTCTGAACGCCGAGTGACAATAGATGCATCCCGTAGGGTGCGTCACACGCACCATGGTGCGCACGGCGCACCCTACCTGAACGAACAACGCCGTGCTTGCTTATGCGGTTACATTTATGTTGCTATGTGTAAGCGACAGCTTCCCAATGCCTCACAATCAATTGCACACTGACCTTGCCATTGTATTCATTGATGTTCAGGCTGTATACCGCACGGATACGGGCAGGCATGGGATCGGCACAGAAAAAATGGATGGCTTCAAACGCGCCCGATAGATTGGATAATTTGAGCTTGAGATGTTTTTCGCCAACTATGCGCTGGCTATCCACCTTGAACGTATCATCAAACAGAGGTTGCGGAAAGCCCTGACCCCATACTTGCCGTTCTAGGCTGCGTGCCATCTCCACACTGTACTCGTCCTGTTCGAGCGCGCCATCGGTTTCGAGTATTCTGGTCAGATCGGCTGGGGTGAGTAGGCTTTGCGCGACGGCTTCAAAGGCGTGCTGAAATTCGGCGAAATGTTCTTCGCGCAGACTTAGCCCCGCCGCCATTGCGTGACCACCAAATTTTTGCAGCAGATGCGGATGGCGCTTGGCTACCAGATCAAGTGCATCACGCAGATGCAGGCCGGGTATGCTTCGCCCGGAGCCCTTTAGCTCTCCAGCTTGTGAGCGGGCAAAGGCAATGACCGGGCGATGAAATTTATCCTTCAGGCGTGAGGCCAAAATACCAATGACACCCTGATGCCAACCTTCGTCAAACAACGCGAGACTGTAGCCGTCACTTGGGTTTATATTTTCTAGCGTAGCCAATGCAGCCTGTTGCATGTCCGCTTCGATGCTGCGTCGCTCGTGATTGAGCGCATCGAGCTTGGCGGCTATGTCATCGGCCTCGGCTGCATCGTCGGTAAGCAGGCATTGTATGCCCAGCGCCATGTCTTCCAGACGCCCGGCTGCATTCAGTCGCGGCCCTACGATAAAACCCATTTCATAGGCGGATGCCTGAGCAGGTGATTTTTTTGCAACCTGCAACAATGCCGTGATACCGGCACAGGCGCGGCCTGCACGCATGCGTTGCAAGCCCTGCTGCACCAGAATGCGGTTGTTTTCATCCAGCTTCACCACGTCGGCCACGGTACCCAGTGCTACCAAGTCGAGCAGGTTGCCGAGGTTGGGTTCTGCTTTTTCGGCAAACGCTCCGCGCGTCCGCAGCTCCGCACGCAGCGCCAACAACACATAAAACATCACTCCCACACCGGCCAGATTTTTGCTCGGAAAGGCGCAGCCGGGCTGGTTGGGATTGACGATGCACAACGCGTCTGGCAGGGTGTCGCCGGGAAGGTGGTGGTCGGTGACCAAGACCTCGATACCCAGCTTGCACGCCTCCGCCACCCCTTCCACGCTGGAGATGCCGTTATCCACGGTGATAATAATGTCGGGCTTGGACTCGGCTGCTAGGCGCACAATTTCAGGTGTCAGGCCATAGCCGTATTCGAAGCGATTGGGCACAATGAAGTCTACCTGCGCGCCCAATGAGCGCAGTCCGCGCAGCCCAACCGCACAAGCAGTGGCACCATCAGCATCATAGTCGGCCACGATCAGCAACTTGCGTTTTGTTGCAATGGCATCGGCCAGCAGAGATGCCATTTGCTGAGCGTTTTTCAACTGGGTAAACGGCAATAGAAGAGCCAGTCCGGTGTCCAGTTGGTTGGTGTTACTGATGCCGCGTGCTGCATAAATGCGTGCCAGCAGCGCAGGCAAGCCACTTTCGGTTAGCTGGCGGCTTGTATCGGCGGGGTAGCTGCGTTGAATGATTTCAGTCATGCGGTGACAGGCAGGTTAATAAGTAAATGAAGTTTAACAGACTGACTGGCCAATTCAGAGATGAAAAACATTGCGGAAAGATGAGGCAGTTCCAATAGTTACGCGGATTCAAAAAACGAAGTACAACTTTTATAGGTTAGAATGCTGGCCATTTTGTAAAATACTGGTAGGCATATCGTGGCATTGATTGTTCAAAAATATGGTGGGACTTCAGTAGGCAGCCCTGACCGCATCAAGAATGTGGCGCGGCGTGTGGCGAAATACAAGGCGCAGGGGCATCAGGTCGTAGTGGTCGTTTCCGCGATGAGTGGCGAGACCAATCGTCTTATTGGTTTGGCCAAAGAGATACAGGCCGAGCCGGATGCACGCGAACTTGATGTCATCCTGTCTACCGGCGAGCAAGTGACCATCGGTCTGTTGTCCATGGCTTTGCAAGCGCAAGGGGTGAAGGCCAAGAGTTATACCGGCGCACAAGTGAAAATTCTGACTGACAGCGCCTTTACCAAGGCACGCATCCTAAGCATAGATGAGGAGAGCCTTCGTGCGGACCTCGCCAACGACTACGTATTGGTGGTGGCAGGTTTTCAGGGCATAGACGATGCTGGTAATATAACCACCCTCGGACGCGGCGGTTCGGATACCACCGGTGTGGCGATTGCTGCGGCATTGGGCGCAGACGAGTGCCAGATATACACCGACGTGGACGGGGTGTACACCACCGACCCGCGCATGGTGCCCGAGGCGCGCCGCCTGAAGAGCATCACCTTTGAAGAAATGATGGAGATGGCCAGTCTGGGCTCCAAAGTGCTGCATATCCGTGCGGTAGAATTTGCCGGAAAATACAAAGTTAAGTTACGTGTGCTGTCCAGCTTTGAAGAAGAAGGCGAAGGCACACTGATTACGTTTGAGGAAGATAATACAATGGAACAGCCAATTATTTCAGGCATAGCCTTCAACCGCGATGAGGCCAAGATTACCTTGATAGGCGTGCCGGATAAACCTGGCATTGCCTACCAGATCCTTGGCCCGGTGAGCGAAGCCAATATTGATGTGGATATCATTATCCAAAATGTTGGTGTGGGCGGCGCGACCGATTTTTCATTTACCGTGCATCGTAATGACTTTGCCAGGACGATGGATATACTGAAAAATAAAGTACAGCCGCACATCGGTGCAAAAGACGTGGTTGGCGACAATAAAGCAGCCAAGGTGTCAGTGGTGGGTATAGGCATGCGTTCACATGTGGGCATTGCCAGTAAAATGTTCAGGACGTTGGCCGAAGAGGGCATCAATATCCAGATGATCTCCACTTCAGAAATCAAAATCTCCGTGGTGATAGACGAGAAATATCTGGAGCTGGCCGTGCGAGTGTTGCACAAGGCCTTCGATCTGGATCAGGAAAATTCCTAACAAAATATTTGACTTGGGGCTCGTAAATCAGTAACATGCGCGGCTGTTTCGGAGAGGTGGCCGAGTGGTCTAAGGTACTCCCCTGCTAAGGGAGCGTTGGACAAAATCTGACCGAGGGTTCGAATCCCTCCCTCTCCGCCAATGTAAGAAGTTGTTTTAGTATAAAAAGTTGTATGCGCCCGTAGCTCAGATGGATAGAGTACTTGGCTACGAACCAAGGGGTCGGGCGTTCGAATCGCTCCGGGCGCACCATATATTCAATGGGTTAGGTCAGAAATGATCTAACCCATTTTTATTTTCCGGCTTCATGGGTAAACCCATGGGTAAACCAGAAATTTGCTAGGCGCTTAAATCAGCTTCAGCAACCAATTGTAAAAAATCCCTAATGCTTCGGCTCTCCCAGTCCACTACAAACTGTGCCAAGCACGCCAACCAAGTTCTCCATACCATTAGCCAGCATCACAACTTGCTCCTCATTGGGTTCATCGGCATCAATCATGGCGAGTGTTTCCTCTAACGGCAGATCGCCATACTTTGATTGATAGTGTGCGAGGTTAAGCGCAAGCAGCCTGGCACACTCTGCAATTTGTTCTTTGGTTGCTTGAGCTATTAGCATATCAGCCAGTTTGTTGTATTGTGCGAATAATGATAAATCGGTCATGGTAGTATTTGCTGATGAAGATGCCCTATATTAAACGAGTCCTCTGTAGTCTGGCACTCTTTGCTATGTTGCCGTTGGCTATCACAGCCACAGCAGCACCAAACGACTTCAATCAGTGCCTCCAGCACTTCGCTAACGGCAAGCCTCCAGTAGTCCAGCTTCAACCAGACATGCAGCCAAGGGCGCTATGCTTCGATGGTTTCGCAATACTTTACTCAGGTAAAAGTCGCACCCCCATCTACGTTGCCGAGCGGTTGAATAGGGCTATTATCGAAAAGGATATTAAGCGTGGTGATCGCTTCTACGAAGAGGCACGATTACCCAGATCAGAACGTGCAACCCTTGATGATTACAAGGGTTCTGGCTTTGACCGTGGACACATGGCACCCGCCGCTGATATGGGAACTGACGAGGCGATGGCGCAGAGTTTCTCATTAGCCAACATTGTTCCACAGGCTCCAATCAATAACCGCAAGACATGGGCAAAGATCGAGAATGATACGCGCAAATATGTGATGCGTGCTGCGGGTGATGTGTATGTGATAACCGGCCCAGTGTATGAGGCCAACCCTGCGACAATCGGCGCTGGCAAGGTGTGGGTGCCGCAGCGCTTATTTAAGCTGGTCTATGACCCCTCTACGGGTCGTGCATGGGTGCACTGGCTAGATAATACCGATGAAGCCAGAGCAGGGAGGCCAATTAGCTATCAGGAATTGGTGCATCGGACAGGGATAGATTTTCTACCGGGGCATGAATCAAGGATGAATGCAAGATGATAAAAATACTGGTGGCTCTATTGCTGACATTTGGCACCCTGTCTAGTGCCACTGCACTGATTAGAACTGACGTAGTGGTTAGTAGGTGGACTAATGTTGCGGTTGGCGTTGATAGGGCTGCTGTGTATGCCGATACCGCTACGATCACCCTGTCTGGCACAACAGTGAAAATGTGGAGCCTGGGTGATTTTCCATCCGTGCGAAAACACGCTAAACATGAATATCTGTCTATGAAGTTCTGGGTAGAGTACGACTGTAAAAGTAAGCAGATCCGACAGATTTCCCTTGCAGCATTTAGTAAAAATATGGGGGCTGGAGACACTGTGTATGTGGAGGGTGAAAACTTTGGCGCATGGTCATTGGTGCAACCTGAGAGTATCAATGAAGCCTTGTGGAAAATGGCTACGGCAGGTTGTAATGATGGTATCCAACGTACCACCATTTGACCAACAGTTCTCAAACACAGCCGCCATTTGGGGCGCACAGGCTATGAGGCTCAACATTAACACTTCTTACCGCCCATCACGCCGCTTGCAGTGAACCAAAAGCGCAAGCGCCGCGCGGGATAGTGGAGCAGACTAAACCATCGAATCATCTGCAACCAACCGCAGCTCTTTAAGTACCCAATCTAAATCAGCTGCTAAGTAACCTAGGTCATACGCCATCCCATCACGGTTCCAGTCATCCCGGTACATTTCATCCGTTAGGTTCCTGCCTGCGCGCCAAAGATCATCTCGAACCTGTTTTATTGTATTCGTCAACACTTCAGGTATATCTGGGGACTCAACTACGTTTGTTATTTCAATGATGGTGCCGCGATCCGCAACAGTACGACGATCTGGTTTGATTCTACGACTCATAAATGCACTCCTTTTTCAAAATGTAATCGCCCGAAACCGTGGACAGAATTGTCCTTCTCGGTTCCATAGCTAACGATCACAGTTCTTGAACTCAGGTTTACATGATGGTGTGTTTCTTTTTTGGTTTATTGAAGGTGCGAATTATAGAGCTTGGTGTGCTATGTGCAAAACTGATTTCGGTCAGCTACGCCGGGTTATGTCTTCTCTTCCGATTTAAGTCGCGGTAGAGTTTGTACCGGATGTTTCTTCGGGGATTCTAAAGTGGGGCTGGCGCTTGCTGAAGCAGACTTCCACTTCATCCTGTCCAGGTACGCTATCAGTGCCTCCACGTTCCAGCTTGAAGCCTCTGTCTCCACCTCTCCGTAGGACTCGCTCGACTGTGTCGTGCTTTGTGTATCCCTTTTGCCCTGCGGCAAATTTAGCTGCTTCGTTTTCATAGTCTGTTCCCTCCAATACTTTTAAGTTATCTCTCATACCATTGTTTTTGTACAGCTGCTTCTCCTGATACCAGAGCAGAGCCTGTAGATCGCTCATCTCCAGCGGGTGCCATCCTTCTGCAACTGTGCCAGCACATCCACCATAACCTCGCGTATGAACTTCAGGCGCCGTCCGTTCCCCGGCTCGCCTCCGACATTTCCGTTGGCGTTGATGTAGTTGATTCCGCCGTAGTTGATTCCGTTGAGGGTGTCGAACCTTCCTTGGGTTGGGGCGACGGCCACGATTCGTGAAGCAAATGCAGATTCAACTGCGTCCCTGATTCCAACCAAGGCGTCAGGCATATTCGTCTGTTCATAAGCGTTCTCCTGTTTGTTCGCACTCAATAAAAAGCTAGGTCATCTCGTCGTTGAGCGTCGACCCCTCTTGCTTGCAGCTCTGTGATGAGTGCAGCTTCATTCGCTGGGTCGATCGTCCAAAAATTCCCATTTAAAACACTGGTCTCACGAATACCAAACCGCTCAAGCAAATCATGCGGTAGCAACCTATCCTGCTCGGCTTGGAGCCATAGCGGATAGTCTCCATCACTGAATCCTGGGACATAATCAGACGGATTGAGCGTTTCATCTGAGGGTATTTCAGGATTCCCCTCTTCATCTTCAGAAAAATATGGTTCCATCTTCTGCAACTCGCCCGATGGCAAGAGCGACTTCATCTCACCCCAAGTAGATGCTCGAAGAGCATGATGGATTTGTGATACCCGCTCGGCGACATCAGGAGCGGCAAAGACGAGACTACCTCTCGCCTCCTTGTAATAAAGCTTAATCATCCCTGCCTCCTTGTGAGCCATTCGCAGATATTATGCCAACACTAACCAACAATCGGCAAATATTAAACAATCACAAGCTCTGGTATTGCCAGGTTATCAGCGAAGACAAAAGCATTTTGGTTAAACTGTCTCGCCAAAGAACAGGCTTCATCTCGCGATATACCCATTACTAAATAGCTGGGCTCGGCAGGCCATTCACCAGAAGGATCTTGACCTGCGCCCTCGATCCAAGCCCAACCACCTTTGTTAATTACATTTTTCAAGGCTGCTTGCGCCGAAAGATTATCGGGTTCGGGAACCTGTTTGCTCCATGGGTTATATGCCGTCAAAAAAGCAGATGAGGAGACTCCATACTGGCTTTGCAAATTAGCCAAGGCAGCGCTATGGCAGTTGATCCTGAGCGTTATCACTAAACCCGGAACAAATATCTGATATTCCGTATCTTCATACGCGGCTATCAATGCTAACTTTTTCCTGTCTTCATTTTGGTTCAAGAAGAATGTGAGACAGGGAATCGTTTTTCCTCGCTTTCTCGCCTCATACAAAGGATGTCCCTCGTACATCATTTCGTTAATTGCATCAGATATTATTTTTAAATCATTATTTTCATCTGGTTTTTCCATCACGATCTCCTTTGGTTTTCTGCTCATCAAACCAATTCAGTTTCTGTTAATTCAATCTGCTCATCAATTTTTCTGCATTCACCAACTGACAAGATTGGAAGTAACCATGCACTGGATGCTGAATGTCATTATCATCTGGAGACATAGGGAAAGGCGTAAGGTCATCCCAGGTGTTATAGAAATAGGGTTCAGAACTAATTGGATTCACATACCAAACAAGCATTCCTTCTCGATTGATATAGGACGGACCACTAACTACCACGACCCGTCCTATATTGGCAGCGCATTCGGGATACTCATTTATGACGACAGCTAAATCTCCATGCTTACAACGTGCATTCATTTCATTCTCCTATTTTCTCTAGCTGGCCGACTCAACACCGGCATTGCCAAAAGTATTCCAGCACTCCCGCAAGGTATTGTCATGGATATCTAGTACAGGTCGAATGCCTCCATTTGAATCGACCTGATACCCCCCAGCCAGATTCCATGCGATGGGAACCCCCAATCGTTTTGCCATGGTGAATACAATCTGATCTCGTTCAGCCAGTTGCTCAGTGGTCAACCACCCGCCGAGTGGATCCTTGATGTGTGGATCTGCACCCGCCTGATACAGGATGACGTCACAGTCGGCCATAGAACGAACCATCTCCGGAATTCTGCCAAGGAACTCATTTGCCTGAGAGGCAAAATAGTACCTTCCACCCGCAGTGATATGCGTGATCCAATCCAACTCCTGTTTCTTGATAATGTCAGTTGTGCCATTTCCATAGTGCATGTCAAAATCAAGAATGCCCACCTTGGAAACCAGACCTTCCTTCTTCAGCACGCAGGCAGCAATAACAAGTCCATTGAATGTGCAGAATCCTTGCGGTTCATAGTAACTCGCATGATGGAACCCGGAGCAGGGTGCGACAGCCACCTTGCCATTTCGAACTGCTTCACGAGCAGCAGCGATCATCGATCCGACTGTGTAGGGAAGAGAGTCGGCCACCACTTGTAGCGTGTTGAAAAATCCGTTTTCACGTTCACAAGACAGAATGCCACGCACATAGTAAGGTTCATGTGCCAGACAAATTTCTGCCTCAGTGGCGGGTTCAGGCTCGATGATCTCAAGCGGTATGCCCAACTTGCCCCACGACTCAACCACCTTGATCGGCTTGGCCGGGCTTGGTGATTTGTCTTTGAATATGGCCACCATCTTTGGTGTATAGAATATTTTTATCATGATTAGCGTGTAGGCTCCGTTATAACCACCAGTTGGATGATCGCGTAAGCATCTTTGTTTATTGCTTGGAGTACCGCAGGCTCGTAAAGATCAAACAGGTCATTGGCAAAGACAACGCTTTGTCCATGAAACCAGTTACGATCTTTGCTAGATGCTTTTTCCAGAACGCCTCTGGCGCGTAGCACACTTGTTATTTCACGCACCGTCTTCAAATCAAACAATCCACCGTCTAGAAGCTCCTGTGCCGGTACAACATCAAAGACGCGTTGATCAAAATGATTGCGGGTAGCGTTCATGCGATGCCAGAGGTCAAGCTGTGCTCTCTCTTCAGGAACTGGCAATCGAGAAAAAATGAGGATGGCTACATATAAGTCATAGTCATCCCATTCCAAGGAGAGCTTGTCTTTCCGTTCCTCTTCCTGAGACGTCTGCTCATCTTCCCTCCGCAATCCCGCCAGCAAGCCAAGCAGAGCAGGGTATTGTGCTATTACCAGCTCCTGTCGATCCTTGACATTTTTGAGCGCAACCTCGAAGTAGTTAACTGCGCGGGGAGATTTGGTATATTCCCAGAAAGCATGTTGATCTTCCTCAGTCCACGCACCTATTAATGCCTGAGCGTTAGCAAGCATGATATTGGTGTGAAATTGAGTTAGGTTCTCCGGTAAGGGTAAAGAGTCATCAGAGTGTTCAATATCATCGCCATCCCCAGCATTCACGGGGATCAATTCAATAATCTCGATGAATTGTTTAATATCCTCTACCGTCTCAACGGCCATGAATTTATGCACGGAGTAACAGCTGAATATCTCTAAATAGAGTTTGTTTAAAGGTGTTGCGACGATGGCAACGTGTCGGCCACTGGGTAGTTGAGGCATTTTAATTCTCCTTTATGGGAGTTAATGTATGAAGCCATGTCAATCTCCTATTTAGCGGCTTTGCCAGATGGCCGGGGCCGCAATTTGGTATAAATCCCCGTGGCACGTAAGGTGTGCCGTTAACTCTCTCCTCGCGAAAGCGACGAGCTCCCTTTGTGCAGCCAGGGCCCTAACCTGGGTGCGAAACCCGAGGATATACAGGTACACCCCAACAAGGGGCGCGACCTTCTCGGCATCGGTCAGCGAGAGAAGAAATTGGCAGCGTTCTGGCGAGATAGCAGCCTGTTGAGTTGGTTTCATAGCTCCATACCTTTACGCTCTAAATCCAGATGTAGACTCAGCGCAGTCGAAAAGTAATGGAGTTTTGGATTGCCAACTACGAGATAGAACTGGTGTTTAGTAATTTCAAGTTCTAAGTATTTAACCCTATAGTAATATTTATCCCCAATATTTATTGCTAAGGCCTCGTAACGGCCCTCTATATTTAACCTAATAGCACTCCATTTCTCGCCCGCAGAAGGTGTAGCAAAAATTGCCCGAGCGAGTTTATCCGCCTCAACCAACTCGGCAGCAGATATATACTGCGGCGCTTCTTCGCTAGGGGCGTTATCTTTAAGCCGTTGCTCATTTAAGTCTCCCAGTGTTGCCCGCAGAAGAGCATCTAGGTCATCCCAGCCCGCATTGTGTTCGTAAATAGGGCGATTAATAAAGTAGTTATCGTAAAGATCAATCGACTTCAGCAATGCCGCTTTGTATTCGTCGTTCACCGACAAACCCCTCACATCCGAGCGCAGTAACTCTAATCTTGGATGATCGTTGATTGGATGTGGCTGGGACAGCAAGTCCTTCCATGCTGCATCAATTTCTGGACTGATTGCGGAAGGTATCGCCAAAGAAGGCAGCGCCAAAGTGGCATCCTGCCCACCTAATATTTCAAGACATTCTCTCTGTTCCATCTCATTCTCCTTTCACTATTGCTTCCCAAGGAAACTCAATATCACTGCGTCCAAAGTGACCATAAACGGCTGTCTGCCTGTATATGGGTCGTAGCAAGTCCAGTTGCTTAATGATTCCAGCGGGCGTTAGGTCAAACTCAGCCCGCAGCCGTCTAACAATATCGCCTTCGTCCAGTGTGTGCGTACCGAAAGTTTCCACCGCAACACTCACGGGCTCCGCCACACCAATCGCGTACGCAAGCTGTATAAGGCACTTGCTGGCCCAGCCACGCGACACAACTTGCTTGGCCAGGAAGCGTGCAATGTAGGCTGCGGAACGATCAACCTTGGTCGGATCCTTACCAGAAAATGCCCCACCGCCGTGTGGGGCTGCACCACCATAGGTGTCCACGATGATCTTGCGTCCGGTTAGGCCGCAGTCACCCTTGGGGCCACCTGTGACGAACAGGCCTGTCGGGTTGACCAGGAACTTGATGTTGTCCTTGATCAATTCCTTGGGCAGCACGGGCTTGATGATTTCTTCAATCACAGCCTCGCGTATTTCTTGCAGCGTAATTTCAGGTGCATGCTGCGTAGACAGCACCACGGTGTCGATGGAGTACGGCTCGCCGTCCCGGTAGTTGATGCTAATCTGAGACTTCGCATCCGGTCTTAGCCACGGCAAGGTACCGTTCTTTCTCAGTTCAGCCTGACGCCTGACCAGGCGGTGCGCCAGCGTGATCGCAAGTGGCGCAAGCTGCTGGGTTTCGCCGCATGCATATCCGAACATGAGCCCTTGGTCTCCTGCACCGATGATGCCATCGGCACGATCCACACCCTGATTGATGTTATCGGACTGCCCGTTAAACTTAACCCGAATCTCACAGGCATCCGGATCGATACCAGTAGCGGCATCGTCATAACCAGCATCTCGCAAAACACCCCGAACAATGCTTGGAACAGAATCTCGGATGGACTCAAAGATATCCTGGCTCTTGGCCTTGAACTCGCCTGCCACTACCACCAAGTCATCTGCCAGCAGGGTCTCGCAAGCTACTCTGGCATTGGGATCCAAGGCTAAGAATGCATCAAGTACTGAATCTGATATTTGATCTGCCAGTTTGTCTGGGTGGCCTTCAGATACCGATTCTGATGAAAATAAACCATTACGAAATAGCATTTGTTTCTCCTGTTTTAGCCGTTTTGACGATGCGCCGGGAACGGCAAGCTGGATCAAATCCCCCCGGCCCATAAGGTGGGCTAATCCTCCTGCTTGTATACAGATAATCTTTTTTCTAGCTCACTAAGCTAGCTGACTCAACACCGGCATTGCCAAAAGCATTCCAGTCAACGCAGTTGTTAAACGCACTGTAGAACGTCTCCCCCTCAGACAGCTCAGAGTAAAGGTTGAACTCCCAGTCGTCGTCACCAACACTCTCCACAACGGCAGCAAGCAAGCACCCAAGCTGATTGTGATCCCATGTCGACACGTCACCCCAAGTATCGATGTCCGCATCGTAGAACGAGATGAAGCCATCATGTGATGTGAACGTATCCTTGGCCACATCCGCAATGTCAGCCCACGTAACCAGCCCGACGAGCTTCAGCACATCCACATAGGAGATCGTGCAGAAGATCCTGTCGGTCGTGAAGTTAAATTCCTTGGGGGAAACCAACTCATCAAACTCAAACGTAATGTCGGTTTCGCATTCAGCGTTGATCCAGTCTTGGAATGCATGGACATACGCATTAGTCACCTCTAGATACGCCTTCTTGTAATTTGCGTGCATCCAAATGCCGTCATGTATGTTAGATGACTCGGCAGACGGATTATCTTCAAGATAATTTTCCACGAACGAATCTTGCTCTTGGTCGATCCCTGAAGACCAAAGGGATTCGTAAAAGCCTTGGAACGGTAGTGTAATGTTCATGTGAATACTCCTTCCCCATGTTTCTCCCGGCGATCGCCGGGCCCCAGGGGAAGGGTTGTGGCGACGTTTAGCAGAATTTGTGATTCGCCCGCAATTATCGGTAAATCGGCGACGTAAAAATGTAAAAAACCTCGTTAATGCTTGCGCACTAAAAACGAGGTTTTCTTCCCGCTTTTAGCTGTATTTATAATGCGCCCGCAATCGAAACAAATCGGCGCGTAGCAATTGTTACTGCTTACCCAACCATTGTCAAGCATAATTACACAGCTCGGATTAGCGCAGAAGATAATTTAATTATGAATTCCCTCATACCCCCAGATACGATTCAAGCATATCGTGAGACAGATTACCGAGTAGTCAGTGAACCTCCATTAGAGTTGCGGATTAATGAATTCAACAAGTCATTAGCCGCACTCTACAAAGTAAACCGGGCGAACTGCTGCTGCTATATCACTGCTTACAACCCTCTTAGCCATATCATCAGCGACGCATCCAATGCTGATCGCCAAAGTCAATTAGCTACCGACATTCAAAATCGTGGCCTGATATTTTTCGAAGGAATGGGTAAACATCCATCAGGTGAATGGCCCGGTGAGCCAAGTTTTTTGGTGCTTGGAATTGCACTTGAAGCAGCCAAGTCGCTTGGTAATAAGTACGAGCAAAATGCCATAGTGTGGTGTGGGTCAGATGCAGTACCTCAATTGATTCTACTGAGGTAGGCGGCTTAGAGGAGTGGCAATGTCTGCTGCTGGCACGTTCCGGTCAAGGGTGCTGCTCCACACCGACGAAGACTAATAGGCCAGAATATTCGTCCCATCAACTGCCGACCAAGGTCTTCGTCCAATCGATTCTCCTCTTTTTCTCCCGATAAAAGGCGGTCATGCCACCTGTCTCTCCTTCCGTTGAGCTAATCAAGTAAAGCGCATTCTCGCCAAAATATTCTAAAATCTTATTGACAGTTGTATTGTACAGTACTACAGTTCATAAAAGATGGTTAAACAGGTGCACTAGCATGAACCAAGAATTCAGCATCAATGAGTTGTGTGCAATGACCGATTTGCCAACCCGTACTGTTCGCTACTACATCCAACAAGGACTGGTGTCTCGGCCTATTGGAGAAAAAAAGGGCGCGAAGTATACGAAGGAGCATCTTGACCAATTGCTTTCGATCAAGAAATGGCAGGCCGCAGGTCTGTCTTTAGAGCGGATCGGCGAACTTCTGGCAAGTTCTGGGGAAGCTGAAATTCCACTCAAACCAAGGTGGCCGGGCATGGTCGAGGTATGGAGTCACATGCATGTTTCGGATGGCGTGGAACTGCATATAGAACCGGGACGGGCGAGGCTGAGTCCGGAGAAGCTCCGTTCATTCCTCAAGCTGGTGATGGAAGCCTATGAGAAAACAACAAGGGAGATCAAGAAATGAATGCCATGAACAAAATTCTGGAATCAGTGCGAATAAAGGCAGTGCTTCATGATCTCGCATGTGAGATGGAAGTCTCTCAAACATTCCGTAACAACAGCAAGCATAACGTCGAGGCGGTCTATACGTTTCCTCTTCCATACCGTGCAGTGCTACTCGAATTAGTGGCGAAGGTAGGGGAGAAGGAATTGCGTGGCGCGGTGTTGCCGAAAGCGGTGGCAGAAGAACAATATGAAAAATCTATCACGGATGGCAACGGAGCCATCATGCTGGAGCGATCAGACAATGGCATTTGCACGGTCAACGTCGGCAACCTGTTGCCTGGTGAAGTTGCCACTCTGACTTACCGCTACACTTATATGCTCTCTTGGCAGCAGGGTACAGTCAAGTTCCGCCTGCCCACCACTATCGCGCCACGATATGGCGATTCAATAAATGCGGGCTACCAGCCTCACCAAGTTCCTGAAGCCAACATTCTGGCTGAATATAAATATACGTTACAAATTTCGGTGGTTGGTCTACTTGCCAATGCGCAGGTCGTCTGCCCGAGTCACGAGGTGGTAGTACACAGACGGGAAAACAAGACAGAAATTAACCTCAAGGCACATGAAGCCTTCATGGATCGTGATTTCGTGCTCGACTTCCGATTAGAAGATGCTGCGGATGCGGCTGCTATGTACGCACCAGATTATATTTCAGGCGGCCAGGTCGCTATTGCAAGCTTCTGCCCTCGTATTCCTGGCGGAGAGCTTCCTAGTGTTTGCGTCAAGATCGTTGTGGACTGCTCCGGCTCAATGGCAGGAGACTCAATAGATCAGGCCAGAATTGGCCTGTTGCGCGTACTGGATAATCTTCGTGAGGTGGATACATTCAACATCATCCGTTTCGGCGACGACTATCGTGCAATTTTTCCTACCTGCGTTCCCGCTAAAGGGCGCAATTTGCGTAATGCCCGTACAGCAGTGGATCAACTCGCCGCCGACATGGGCGGCACAGAAATGGGTGACGCGCTTGATTTTTCCTACGGCGTCAAGGATGAAGAAAAGCGACAGGCCACGATCCTGCTCATCACCGATGGTGAGATCAGCGACCACCGCGAAGTAATCAGGCGGGCGGTCAAATCGAAACACCGTGTATTTACTGTGGGGGTTGGTAGCGCAGTCGCAGAGGAATTTGTGCGTGATCTCGCAGAAAGGACAGGCGGAGCTTGCGAATTAGTGTCGCCCAACGAAGGAATGGCAGATGCAATCTATCGGCAGTTTCGCCGTATGCTCCAGCCGCAAGCGGTTATTGCCCGCGTGGAATGGCCAGCCACACCAGATTGGCAGACACCAATAAATTTGGGGCCTGTATTCGGCGGCGACACCTTGCACATTTTTGCAGGATTCGGCAAACAGCCACAGGGAGAAGTCCGGCTGGTGCTACAACTTGCTGACGGTAGCGAAGTCACTCAGAACATTTTGCTACATGAATGCACAAAGAATGCGGATGCGCTCACGAGAATAGCTGCTGCTCACCACATTGAAAACATTAAAACAGATAACTCGGACTTGGCCAAAAAACTTGCGCTCGATTACCAGTTAGTGACTGAGTACACCAATTACCTGATCTTGGAAGAGCGTGAGGAAGACCGTCAGGCGCAGGACTTGCCGCATCTAGCCAAGGTCACACAAATGCTGGCTGCAGGCTGGGGAGGCACTGGAAGCGTTAAAAGACCAGTTCAGGTGGGGGTTGATTACAGTGTGCTTTCATGTCAATCGGTGGTGCGCAGCTCCCGCCGTCGCGATAGCAGTGTTAATTTGCTGTACATACCCTCTTTCCTGCGAAAAATAGATGACAGACATTCCAGAAAATCATTCGGTAACTACCTCGCTCTTTTGAAATCAATTTTCGGGACAAGAAAACAGAATTTGCCGGACAAGCAAGCACAGGAGAACAAAAAGCCCGACCTGAGGGCATTGATCAAGGATGTAATTGAATCAGAGGATATATGGCTGGAAATTTTCATGCGAGCACTGCTGCCAGAACTGCCGCAAGATATGCAAGCGCTGTTTAATAAACTGGTTGTGGAAGAAGGCTTCCTTGAGGCGGAAGTTGCTGTTGCAATGCTGGTCTTGATGGCGAAAGAGTTGCGCATGGAGGATGAGTATTCCGAGTTCGGAAGAAACCACTATGCAGAACCAAGGCTGGTTAGCCATTTTGAAAGTCTGATTTCCAGTATTGAAAGCAGGCTGAAAAGCTATCACATGGAGTGACAAGTACGAATGAACGCACGCTCATACCGTCAGCCCTAAAAAGAAAGCTGCTGCCGACAAAGCATTTATTTGTGAAGGGAAGTTTGTCCATCATTGGTGGGCTACTGGTTTAATTTACACAATGGATAGAATTAGCTGTATAATAGCACTAATTACTCGACTTCGAGTAGTATTTATTGGTATGCAAATACAATGATTACCTGCCGCCTCTCTACCATTATGGGTGCCAAGCGCCTCAAAGTCGCCGATGTGTGCCGTGCAACCGGCATTGCCCGTGCCACGGTGGATCGTTATTACAACGACCGGGTGAATAGTTTTGACCGCGAGGTGCTGGGCAAACTTTGCAAATTTTTGCAAGTGAAGCCGGGCGACATACTGGTGTTGGTGGATCAGCAAGACTTGTTTGAACCTTGGGGCGCACCCAGCACCGCAGCGGTATTGCTGACGGGAGAGAAATCATGATCGAGCGTGAAGTGAAACTATTGCTCAACGCCAATGCGGTGAAGCAAGTGCAGGTGCATTACGCTGTCATGGCGCAAGGGTACATGGTGATGATAAATGGCCAGCCGCTGGAAACAGCCAAGCGCGAAACGCGAGAGTTCAAGACGCTGGATACGGCGGCCAAGCTGCTGTTCAAGATTGGCATCGCAGATTTTGCAGTGAAGCTGAATACCAACGTTAAGTAAATGCGACATGACTTTACAGGACACGAGCCCCTTAGCTTCAGTGAAAGCAGCTTCTCCAGACTCCTACGACCTGCATCGCTTCGTCGAAGCGCAGGAGTCGAACTACTTGCAAGCGCTTGCTGAACTACGCGCCGGTCGGAAGCAGTCTCATTGGAGCTGGTACGTCCTGCCGCAGATCCGTGGCCTGGGGTCAAGTTCGATGTCCGTTCGGTACGCGATCTCCGGCCTAGCTGAAGCAAAGGCTTACCTAGAGCATCCGGTACTAGGCACGCGGCTTCAGGAAACAGTCGCCGCGCTCAATGCTCACCGCGGGTTGAGCGCCGCACAGATTCTTGGGCAAGTCGACGCGCAGAAGTTTCGCTCGTGCCTCACGCTATTCAGCAGAGTTCCGGGGGTCAGCCCTCAGTTCCGCGATGCGCTGGAGAAGTACTTCTCCGCAACAGAGGATCCTTCCACAATCTCCATATTGGCGCGCCAGTCGGGTGATATGCACAACGGGCAAGCAGGAGCGGGTGTTCAGGTTCTTTAACACAAATTCCCAGATTGACTACGACTGATAAGCACGAGATACTTCAAAAGATGGCATTGAATTTCCTATCCTTTTCTATTGCTGTCAACGTAATTTCTCTATTCGCTTAATCTAAGGAGCAAACATGAACACAGATGAAATTATAGAAGTAGCTGATCGGGATCAGCTTGTCAGGAAGCTGACAGCTTGGCACCGTAGTCAAGTAGCGGTATTAGAGCATATGCTTATTATTCCTGTAGGTACAGAAATGACAATAGGAAAAAATACATTCCTATTTGAAGGGCTGTTTCTAGATGGATTTAAAGCAGGAATTGAAGCAGCTTTAATAGAGCTTGGCGAACTACCCTTCATAGATGCTACGGAGAAACCTAATGCAGTTACTAGGCACTAATACACCGCGATACATTCAGGTATGTGGACTTGGTTGGTAAAGATATTATCTTAGGATTGCTTAAGCAAACAGTAGATAAACAAGTTAAAAATGATGCTGGAGTTTTCATACTTCAAAAAGCGGCGTTGAATTTCTATTCTTTATCATTTTTACCCACACTGTAATTAGGTTCAGGCTTGTCTGGTTTAGGAAAACAAAATGGATGAAACTTTCAAAAAACTTACCAAGTTATTGTTGCTTATCGGCAGCTTAATTTTATTGTATCTGTTAGTCATATTTGTTGCATCCGTTGTTCAGTTAGCTGAGGCAGCTGACCGAATATATCTCGGACTAGGGCAGCCAGTATTCTTTTTCCTTATATTGATTCTTGCTGTGCTGGTTGTTTCGCCCATATACATTTACTTCAGATTTCCTAAGGCGTTGGTGCCGCCTGACGAGACCACTGGCCCAGCACATGATAAGTACATGGTACAACTCCGGCGTAGACTTGCATCTAACCCAATGCTAGTGGGAGCCAATCTACGTAGTGGTGATGATGTTAATTTTGCGTTAGTGAAGTTGTCGAAGGAAGCAGATAAAGTCATTCAAAAAACTGCGGGGGCTGTGTTCTTGGGAACGGCCCTCAGCCAAAATGGCAAACTGGACGGCTTTATCACGCTGATCACACAAGGAAGAATGATCTGGCGGATTGCAAGCATTTATAGCCAAAGGCCATCGCCTAGACAAATTATTTATCTTTATTCAAATGTTGCGGCTAATACTTTGCTTGCCGCATCGATTGAAGATATCGATATATCCGAAATTATTACCCCACTGCTTTCTTCAGCAGGATTTAGCGCAGTTGGGGCAGTGCCAGGTTTTTCAATTGTTACTAACGGCATTGCCAGCGGTGCCACAAACGCATTTTTCACTCTTAGGGTTGGATGCATTGCTAAACAGTATTGCGAAGCCATTTCAACACCAAATAAATCTCAGGTTCGAAGAGTTGCTACGCTTGCCGCAGCGGGCATGCTTGGCGGCATTGTTAAAGAAAATAGTATTCGAATTTTGGCTGCTGCCAAAAATATAACCATTGATAGTGCTAAAAATGCCGCCAGTCAAATATCTGATACAGTTGCGCACGGAGCGCAAGCAGTTAGGAGTTCTGTGGGGTCGGCTTTCGATGAAGTAAAGAGTGTCACAGGGAAGGCAACCGACACAGTTATTCAAGGAACACAATCTGTAGTGCGTTCAACAGTCGAAGTGGCTAAGAGCACTACAGAGATAGTTGCCGGAACTGTTACACGGGGCGCACAGTCGGTCGGGAGCGGCGTAGGTTCAACAATCACTTCCACTGTGCAATACGTTAAGGGAATCACGACTCGCAAAGATTAACGCAAGCTTGTCGATGGCGTATTGGATGATGCGGATGGGATAGATTTTCTACCGGAATTTGTGCTACCACTATATTGAAACAGAAATAACCGGCTGAATAAAGTAACTTATAGGGGCGACATCTCGCCCCTATTTTTGAATGTATTAAACTGTTGTGGATTCAACGCTGGGGGTTAACATGAACAAAATGACTATAGATGAAGCAAAGTTATTGTCTGATGAAGAAATTATGTCTTTTTTAAAACAGCAATGGAATATACCTGATAATAAAAAAATTCAGATTACTGGAGCACTATCTGCTAATTACAATAAGGAACTGGATAAATACTTTTATAAAATAAAGAGCATAAAATCAATAAACAATGATGATGAATTAGAATATCCGCTTAGTGATTTGAATCAAACAGAAACCATTGTTTCAAAAGGAATATATTTAGGAATATACAAAAAAGAGTCAGTTGAATTTATACATGAAGGCGGTGAAATACCAGTTAGATGTTCTTTAGACTTATCATCTAAATCAATAAGGGGGGAGCGAAACAATCCAATGCTATTAAATGCAACTCCAGCGACTGTGGAACCACTTGAAAAAATTGATAACATTTTCTTTAAAGAAATTGAAGGTGGCTTTTTAATTCAAAAAGGAATTATAAATTCTATAAAGAAAAGAAACGAAAAAAAACTGCTTGATGATTTAGAAAAAATTCAGATTGAACATGCAAATAAAATAAATCAATCGAATAAAGATTATGAAGATATTCATCAAAAAATAGATACACAAATGACTACATACACAACATTAATTGAAAAAAACAAAGAGCTAGAAAATATTAAAAATAATTTAACCATCGAAAAAGACCGACTGCAACAAGAAAACATTAAGGAAGCTGAATTCATGAGCGAAAAATTAGAGAAGTTTAGAAGCTTTGTCAAAGATAAAGCAGATACGCTGTTGGCATTGGAATTTATTGAGCAGGATGAATACAATGATATTTTAATGATACCGAAAGAAACCGGTGAAACCGAAAACCTTCTAGACTTTCAAAAAGATTTTGGCGGGGATTTTATAAAAGCCATATCTTATATACAAGCTTATTTGGCTAAGCAAAATGTTATGTACCCAAGATACATAATAGAAGATTTTTTTGCTTTAATCCAAACCAATGATTTGATTATTTTGGCGGGAGAATCGGGCTCAGGAAAAACTAATTTAATTAAATCCTTTGCTAAGGCGGTTGGTGGCGTATCAAAAATTATTCCAGTTAAGCCTAATTGGACAAGTTCAGAAGATTTACTTGGCTATTACAATCCATTGGAGAAAAAATATTTATCAACCGCTTTCTTAGATGCGCTACTTGAAGCAACTAAAAACCCAAAAACCCCTTATTTTATTTGCTTGGATGAAATGAATTTAGCGAGAGTGGAGTATTATTTTGCTGATTTTTTATCGACACTAGAAGAAAGAGGCAAGCAGCCAGAGATACGTTTGTATTCGGATAGTGAATCAAGCCATGTGTTATCTGAATTTAAGAATGTACTTGAAACAATAAAATCGGCCAAATCAAAGTTCAATAAAAATAACCTTGTAAGTTATCTTGATATTTTAAAAGATGAAAATGTTAATAATGAATTAAAAAGAGTTTTTGGATTTAGCGACAAAGATTCTCTTATTAAATATCACTCGGATTTAAGAAAGATGATTGGTGGTATTTTAAATATGCCATCATCCATTGCCTTTCCAAAAAATGTAAGGATCATCGGTACAATCAATATTGACGAGACTACGCATTATCTATCACCAAAAATATTAGATAGAGCGCATATTATGAAATTTGACAGCCCTCTATTGTTTGATTGGCAGGCGATTAGAGATGAAATTGAAACCTTTGATAATGATAATGTAGATAAGGCAATAAAATTTTCTATTGAAGATTTTGGAATTAGAAATGATTATCCAGGCTTTGATTTAGATAATGAATTTTGTAAAATAATTGTAGATTTTACTAAGAAATATTTCAATCCATTGCGTATAGAGGTTGGATTAAGAACAATCAGACAAGGATTGAATTATAGAAATAAATTTTTAAAATTAAATCCTGATGATAACTTAGCATTAAATAATTTTATTATTCATAAAATACTTCCAAAAATGTCATTTGATGGCAATAAAAAAATAGGGCAGTCTGAAAATAAAGATATTTTGCTTCAATTTAAAAATGAACTTGAAGTCATTCTAAACAAAGAAATTGCTAAAACAGAGGGTAATTATTCAATCACTGAACTCGATGAGATGAGAGTAAAAGCTGAGGCGAATGAGTGGATTGTAAATTACTGGTCGTAAATTAGAATGAATCCGATTTTTGAAGCCAAATATATCAACATTACTTGGGCAGATAAAAATAGTGCGTTAAGTATAAAAGAATCTACTGACGTAATACCCTTGAATATTATTGATGCTACAAACTATCAGCTAGATGCTATCACCTATAGCAAAGTTGATCGCAAGGAGTTAGGTCAAATTGCGTTTCGCATTTTAGACGACATAGATTATGTCCCCTATTTTGAAACTAATAACTTTGCGCGAAAAGAACTTAGGTCGGTTAAAGATAATTTAACAGGAAAAATATGGTGGATTGAAGGAGAGGAATGGTCTAAAAGTAACAATCGTTGGCAATCTGAAATTTTTAGAAGTGTTGGCGAGGTT
Organism: Gallionellaceae bacterium; assembly: GCA_038925245.1. Taxonomy (GTDB): domain Bacteria; phylum Pseudomonadota; class Gammaproteobacteria; order Burkholderiales; family Gallionellaceae; genus 39-52-133. The sequence goes on along the minus strand of JBCKTZ010000001.1, from coordinate 41,347 downwards.
ACTGTAATTTTAGGGCCAGTGAAATGTATAGTGCACATTGGCTCATCGAGCTTTTCCTATCAAGACTTAGAATTATATCTGCGGGATTTTAGAAATGATTTTTGGTATTTGATTTTACATGAAGCTAACTACATTCAGGCGGAAGCAAAAAACAAATCCATAAAAATTTTAGATAGTTCGTCAATAGTGTTTATAAAACAATTTATTGATTTCGCAACTAAAGTTATTGAAAATCCAAAAAAAGAACTGCGTGAAATACAATCTTTAAAAATTTCAAAAAAAGTGCGTCCTGTTCCAAGAACATTTATGGAAATAGCCACTAAAGGTCAGCAGAAACTACTTACCAGCAGGGATTATAAAGATTCATATAATGTCGCTGAAAATAAATACGTTTACTACATAGTCAATCGCATACATATATTACTTAATAATTTAACTAAAGTAACAAGTTACATATCAGAAAATCAAACCAAACAACTTAGTAATTATCAAGATAGATTGTCCCGTTTTTCAAATTTCAAACTCATTGATAAAGAAGCTGTCGAAAATGAAATACAGGTGTTGGAAGAGAAGTTAGGCAAGGATAACTTATTATTAGAATACGCTTTAATTAATCAATCTCAAGTGACAATAGGCGCTTTGCAACAACAAAGTATTATTATTCAGCTGGAAAAAATATATTATGATGAAAATTCTCTATCTTCTTCTGGCTCCGCAAAAAATAATATTGAAGATAATTGGTTTTCTTTTCAGCATGAAAAGAGTTCTTTCTTGTTTATTTTTGACATTAATATATTTAAATATAAATTAGAAGACAATAATGAATATGAAATATTAGGCTATATAAAAGATGACAGAAAGGAAAAAATTGGTGGTGGAATTTTGTTTTTAAGAGAATTTGTTTACATTTCAAATATAAAAGTAATAAACTCTAAAACTAAAAAACAATTAGATGACACCATTGCAAAGAAAAATATTGTAGAGGCTAATAACTGGCAAAGACGTTTAACCCCTGCTGAAAAACAAGAGCAGGCATATGAAGAAAACTCTATAAAAAAATCAATTGAGATATCTCAAAAGCAACAAGAATTTAGCACCTCATTAAACTCTAAATTCAAACCTCTCTTATCAACATTAACGTCCCTTAAAAATAAATTTTCACACTTAAATATAAAGCAAGACAGTCACTTTCCAAACTCGATGGCATTTATACAAAATCCAAATTATCAAGGTGTGCATAAGTGTTATAAACAAATAATAAATTTGTCTGGATTAGATGAGGAATTGTTTCTGGGGTTACAAGAAATAGAAAAAATAGGTATCTTAAATGTTGCAATGATCTATGAACGCTGGTGTTTGTTGCAAATAATTAAAATATTAATAGATACCTATCACTACTTACCTGAAAAAGATTGGAAAACCAAGTTAATTAATCAAACATTAAATGTTGGCAGAAATGTAAGAATAGACTTTGATAATAAAGATGTTTGCCGAAAATTAACTCTGTGGTACGAAAAAGAACTCCCTAGTGGGAAAAGACCTGACTTTGTACTTGATGTTCAATCCACTCTTAAAACCGATGATACAGTTAATATTGTTGATTCAGATGAACCTGTTCGTCATGAATATCCAGTTCATCGCTTAGTCATGGATGCTAAATTTTATGAACATATTAATGCAAAAAGTCATGGGGGAATATCTACTATTATCAATAACTTATATCACAATGGAAATTATTCGGAAGATAATAAAAACAGTGTATTTATTCTGCACCCATCAAAACACGCTGTTCCAGTAAAGAAAACACCACAAGAGTGGGCTAATAATTCGTACTATGGTGAAACTCAAATGTTTCATTGGGATAAGAATATGCCAAACCATAAATATGGCGCAATTTTATTATCACCCATGATAAGGCAGGGAAATTATTTGGACGATTTGCATAGACTTATTGGAATGTTTTTGCAATACGGAATGGATGACAATTTAAACGCGAATAAGAGAAGGCTAGGTAAAGAAAAAATATTTTGCTTAGCATGTGGGTCAGACAAACAAACCCCTATTCGTTCAGACGACCCCAATAAAAAATGGTTTACTTGTGAACAATGCAAACATTTTACTGCCTATAATTACTGTGGGAAATGTAAAAATAAGTTGATTAAAAATGGTAGCTACTGGACATACCATGCTACAAAAGCACTAGAGCCAGCAAATATAAAATGTCCATCATGTGGTGATTTTTTTGAAATCAGTAAGGCGTGATAGTTAATAGCCAGATGTGGCGTAACGGAATTTTGGAAGATTCAAAGGAATCAGGGGTTCTGGTTTTACAATGACTTACCCCCTGCCGATGTCTGGAATATCAAGTGCTGGAGTTGCGGGTCATTATATGAAGAGCCCACCAAGGTTAACGATGCTTCTCAAGCGTATGAGAATGGTAGGTAGGTAAAGAAATGCCAGTACTTGCTAGCGTCCGGAATCATGGGCAAGGTGCCTTGCAGAAATGGGTCTAAGGCGATGCGAATGTAACTGTCAAACGCTGGTGATCTGGCTCGCAAACTTGCCATATCCATGCGGAAACGCTTTTCTGTGGCAGCTGCAATATCATTTTTCCCACGAGCGCGTGCCAATAGATATGCCAGCAATGTCACAGAATTGCCAATGGTCTGCATAGTGAATTCCTGCTTGGCACAAAGCGACTCGGCGCGGCTGAAGCACTCCATAGCACGAACGAATTGGGAACGCTGCCAGTGCAGGATGCCCAACCACTTGAGCCATTGCTCGTAAGGGTGATCGGTTCCGATGCGATTAGCTATTTTTTCTAGGCTATCCAAAACTCCAGCATCCACAATATCCGGCAGCCCAAGGTTGTATCTGGTTGCCAACAATCTCAGGCAGTTAACTACTTCAAAGGCATAACGATCCACTTCGGGTTGCGACAAAAAATCAGAAATGACTTTATCAGGACTGTGAGTGGTCTGCCCGCCGCTGTGCAACAACTCTAGATGACCCAAGGAAGAATCTAGATCGCCAGCCTGCCACAAGAGTGTGGAAAGGAAGTTGCGGGACATAGACTCCTGGATTGATCCCTCTGAAAAGTGGTTCAGCGATTCTGTAAGAAGTTCGACCCCGACCGATGTCCAAGAGCTATCCTGATGCGCCATGTAGGCGCATGCTTGCCCCTGCGAGCCTAGAATCTGCCCGAGCAATTTGTCTGGTTCGCCGTCTGGGACGATCTTGCGGCGACTGGCAGCCAGATCCTCAGCCATTGAATAAGCCTCTTCAAATCGGTAATCATTGAAAAGCAGATTTAAATTTTGGTTCTGGATCGAGTGCAGCAAACTCTGTCTTTGCACAGCATCAAGGAGTGTTTCCTTCTTGTAGCTATTCAGAAGTTCTTTCAGGTTGGTCTCTACCACCTGCTGCGGACCAACTGCCCCAGTGTGGTTGTAACAGGCTGCCAGCTCGGCGAGCATCTGAATCAGCATTTTCAGCCACAGACTCTTGACCACTGCGTTCTCTGCCTTGTTAACATGCAGCTTCGCAATGGCTGCGATCTTTTCTGCAATGTATATGGCATTTGAAAGTGCGTTTGCGGTACGGCTTCTACCCTTCGACAACTGATGAATGGCAGCGACCATTGCCGGTAGTTCGCGCTCAAGTACCTGACTATCCTCTTCTTGCTCCAACTTAGAAAGCAGGGCGCTTACATCAGCATGGCCCTTAGCAGACGGGAAATATCTGCAAATGAACTCAAGGCAGCTTCCGTAATAGTGGTTACTAAGAAACTCACTAGTCTGGCGCTCGTAAAAATTTCGGTAATCACCTAACAAAACCTCCTGGTCCGGTTGCCAGTCATACAGCACTTCACCAGAACCTGTCGGCATACCGTTTCTGGCTTGGCAGCATACAAAATCTGCAGCAATGAGGCCAGGGTCTCTGTCGCCTATACCCGATGTCAGAGTAAGGTTTCGACTCAAACGCAAACGCCTTGCCAGATCGACACCCAAACCTTCTCCAAGCACCAGTTGATCCGCCACGAAACGCAACAAGTCGTTCATGTATTTGTCCACCGATTGCAGCTTCGATGTTTCCCCGATGGTTCGCTGGGCAATCACAACATCAATGCGTTCGATTTCATGGGTGTTGGATCGACCCAGCACATCGAACACGGAGCGCAGTGCGGCAATCAGATGCATGACATAGGTTGCCTGTGGTGAGTACTCGAAACCCTTGTTGCGGTTTCGGGACACAAATCCAAAGTCTGCGTTGCTCAGAATATTGTGAAAGACGGCTTCGCAGAACTGAGACACCATTTTGCGATCTGTGCCGGTTGGTACTGGTTTCTCCCCGGAGAGTAGGGGGCCGCAGTGATAGTGCTGCGGAAAGACGAAATCAATGCTATTTTTACGCTGGAAATTTTCAAGATGGCTGAGGTGCGCAGCTACCCATTCTTTTGATGTCTTGCGCGCGCAAACACCGCCAACGACTGAGGGCCTGGCACCTGAGAAAGCCTCATCAAACGAGCCGCTTTCGTCAATGTAAATTTGATAGTGCATGTGTGGAGATTAATTGATAATACGGTTGTTGTTTACAAATCGGACTGGATTCGCATTGAAGGAGCTACATTATCACACGCCCTTCACGCAGCATATAGTTGTTTTATTGTTGGATCACCCAGTGACATGACAGCAAAACTGGCCCCCACGACTAAGCAATAAAACACCATATCTTTATGCGGTTAGCAGCACCTGCCTCAAAGCGGTTGCTGTATTTTGTCTTACTGAAATCATCACTTTACTCTCCGCATTGCCAACCGTTAAAAACAGAACTGCCTTACGATTTCCTGTGACGGTTCTTAATCGTCTATTCACAGCACCCACAAAGCTCCTCTTGAGATCGGTAAGGCTGGAATATGAGCGGCCTTCACCAATCAGATCATCAAGGTCTACGGGCAATCCCGTTGCAAAGCGTCTTAGCGTTTCAATGCTCTTGCCACTGATATTGGATATTAATTCTTTTGCTTGATCGTGGGTGATGTCGATTACTCGCTTAGTTCCAGATGGTGCTTCTTGATCAATAGCCATTTCCTGGTATGAATAATCGTCAGGCAAACGATCAGAACTTTCCTCGTATGGAATAGATTCATCATCCTCGATTACCTCACTGCCATTCGCAAACCCGATCAAATTGAGCAACTCACGCTGGCAGGAATCAGAAAGTTTTCTAAAATCTGCTGGGGTTATTGTTAGCATCATATTGTTTTCTCCTGATTAAAAGGCTAAATTGTGCATGATATGATATATCAATATATAGTGCTTCGTGTAAATCATATTAAATATAGTTGTGCATCTGTCATTTTAAGTTTATATGATGTTAATAGGTGAGGCGAAAACTTCATATCATATAAATTTATTGTTGGAGGTAATAATGGCTTCTGTAAATAAAGTAATCCTAGTTGGCAATCTTGGGAAAGATCCAGAGGTGAGGTATACGCCGGGTGGTGAAGCTGTCACCAATATCACTCTTGCTACTACTGATTCATGGAAGGACAAAGCTACTGGTGAAAAAAAAGAGGCGACTGAATGGCATCGTGTCGTATTTTTCCGCAAGCTGGCAGAGGTGGCTGGTGAGTACTTGAAGAAGGGCTCACAAGTCTATATCGAGGGCTCACTCAAAACACGCAAGTGGAAAGATAAAGAGGGACAAGACCGATACACCACCGAGATTGTCGCTAGTGAGATGACCATGCTGGGTGGGAAACAGAAGGATTTATCTGAGTCGAAACCAATGGCTAGCACTGCAAGCGAAGCGTCACCGAAGCAGCCTATAGTGAGACCAGATTACGTATTTGATGATGGCTTTGAAATTCCATTTTAGAATTCACCCAATAGAAATGGTGCGGACAAATCTGAAAAAAAGTCGTTCCACCTTCAGGTGTTGAGCAAGGAGAGCAATATGAATGTAATTTTTACAGCATAATTAATGAGTGATGTTTATAAAAAATCTAAGTCCGTCAGTCTGCTCGCGCAATCTGTATTGAGAGCTTTCAAATCGAATGATCTTAGTGAGTTTCAGCGTCTTGTCGATGTTGAGGCGTCTGTAAACAATCTAGCTTCGGCAATGACGGAAGACCTTATTATGGCATCTGACTATATGATCCTTGCTGGCAACTGCTCAATGATGGCCCTATTAGATGCAATGGATGACCAAGATCCCTTCGATTTAATAATGCTGCCAGTAAAAATAACTTACATAGAAGTACTCCGAAATTTAGTGCTCCACCGAAGTTTGATAAGTGAAGATCTATTGATGCCTGAAGATTCGCTGTACATTGAAGACAAGGAAAGCTCCGAACCGCACCAACCAGGCCTGTCATCTAATTTGGCTTCATACTTTGCACCAAAGGTGTTTTTAGATTTGTTTGGTAGGAAATGGAGTATCCCGGACTCCCTAGCGTTCACTTACACCGAGAAATACGTTGAATTCAACATTCTGGTCGAAAACGAACAGACGGCATTTCGTGGTGCTCTAATTGTGCGGGCAACAGTGACAGACACATTCAAACTGGAATTAAGTTTTCCAAACTTTGTAGATCTTCAGGTTGCTGCCCAAAAACATCGAGGTTCAAATGTGCGATTCATAGATCCCACTGCCTTGGGAGTAGGAAGGTTCGCCTCAGGAAACGGAGAAGCGAGCCGGACTTGGCGCTACTTCGTCTGAATAATCACCCATCAATTTGATGTGTTCCCATCCGAGCGGTGATAGGTGCTGCGGATCAATCCCTAAAGCGCCCATTGCCGGATTCTAAGCAGACACGATGACCGGCTGTTTTGGCCAATTATGTGTAGCTGTTGATTATGCGGAGCTACTCATAAGGTCGAGTTGGAGTCATTGATTGAAATTTTCGAAGCAACGATCAGAAAATTTATCGTGTGGGGCAAGTAATCGGCCATGGCCTGTCAGGATCTATTGCCTCAGTGTCAGCAGTTCACAGCTTCAGCGGCCATTCACCTTGCGCGGCCGCATATTCTTTTAAGACTCACCTCGTAGAACATGTTTCCTATATTCTGCTGTACAATTTACCTCATAAATGGATTGGGTTGGGTCATAGGCTGCAATAATGCTGCCTGTGATATGCTGAATGGAATGCAGTCATGGAGTACACCATATAGTGGATCAGGCAACGCACAACAAGATCGTCTCTTTCGTCTGGGGGATCGCAGATGACGTCCTGCGCGACCTCTTTAAGCGTGGTAAGTACCCCGATGTAATCCTGCCGATGTGCGTTATCCGGCGCATGGACGCGGTGCTCGAGCCAACCAAGCAGCAGGTGCTTGATACCAAGAAGATGCTGGACGAGGCGCGCATCACTGAGCAGCGAGCCGCCCTGTGTGATGCCGCCGGCCAAGCCTTTTACAACACGTCAAAATTTACCCTGCGCGACCTAAAATCCAGAGGTAGCCAGCAACAGCTCCTCGCAGATTTCGAGGACTACCTGAACGGTTTCTCGCCCAACGTCCAGGATATTCTCGAGAATTTCAAATTCCGTAACCAGCTCACCACGCTTTCGCGCGCTGACGCCATCGGCACGCTGATCAGCAAGTTTCTCGATCCCACCATCGACCTGTCGCCGGCGGGCATCGACAACCACTCGATGGGCACCGTCTTCGAGGAACTGGTTCGCAAGTTCAACGAAGACAACAACGAAGAAGCAGGCGAGCACTGGACACCACGTGACGCCGTGCGCTTGATGGCGAATCTCGTGTTCCTGCCCATCGAGGCCGAGATCAAGTCTGGCACCTACCTCCTTTACGACTGCGCTTGTGGCACCGGCGGCATGCTCACCGTGGCGGAAGAGACACTCATCGCTATCGCCGCCAAGCGCAAACAGCAGATCAAGTGCCTGCTCTATGGCCAGGAGATTAACCCTGAGACCTACGCCGTCTGCAAGGCGGACATGCTACTCAAAGGCGAAGGTGAAAGCGCCGACCACATCGTCGGTGGTGCTGAGTGGTCCACGCTATCGCATGACGCCTTCCCGGCGCAGGAGTTCGATTTCATGCTCGCCAACCCACCCTACGGGAAGAGCTGGAAGAAAGACCTCGAAACGATGGGCGGCAAGGACGGCATGCGCGACCCGCGTTTCAAGGTTATGCACAAAGGCGAAGAGCTTTCGCTCGTCACCCGTTCCAGTGACGGCCAGATGCTCTTTCTCGCCAACATGGCGTCGAAAATGAACGGCAAGTCGGCGCTGGGTAGCCGCATCGCCGAGGTGCACAATGGCAGCTCGCTATTCACGGGTGACGCCGGCCAGGGCGAAAGCAACATCCGCCGCTGGTTGATAGAGAACGACTGGCTCGAAGCCATTGTCGCGCTGCCGCTCAACCTTTTCTACAACACCGGCATCGCCACCTACATCTGGGTGCTGACCAACAAGAAGCCCACGCACCGCAAGGGCAGGGTGCAGCTCATCGACGCCAGCCAGTGGTGTAAGCCGCTGCGCAAGAATCTCGGCAAAAAGAACTGCGAGCTCTCACCCGGAGACATCGAGCGCGTCAGCCGCACGTTCCTCGACTTCAAGGAAATGCAAGAATCCAAGATTTTCCCCAATGAAGCCTTTGGGTACTGGAAGGTCACGGTCGATCGCCCGCTGCGCCTGCACAGCCAGCTCTCGCTCAAGGCCATCGAGACGCTGCGCTTCAATTCCGGTGATGAAGATCTGCGAACTGCACTTTATGAGGAGTTCGGCGACGACCTCTTCACGAAGTTTGCCAAGATTTCACCGGCGCTGGAGAAGCGTCTGGACGATTGGGTGGGCGACGATGATGAGGGCGACGACGAAGAGGGCGGCAGCACAAAAAAGGGCCTGCCCGAGAAGAAGAAAAAAAAGCTCCTAGACCCGAAGACCTGGGAACGCGACGCGCGATTGGTAGAGACCGCCACGGCATTGCGCACGGCGCTGGGCGGCAAGCTCTTCGAAGACCACAATCTCTTCCGCGATCGTGTCGATGCGGCGCTCAAGAAACTGGGCCTCAAAGTCCCGGCCGCCGACCTGAAGCTGATCCTCAAAGCCGTGAGCTGGCGCGTCGAGACCGCGCCGCCCGTAATTGGCAAGATTCACAAACCCGGCAAGTTCAAGCCCGACGCGCTGCGCGGCCTGTACGAGGCGACGGTGGACGGTAAGCCCGCCGTCGTGGAATACGAGCACGACTCCGATCTGCGCGACACCGAGCAGGTCCCGCTGCTGGAAGACGGTGGTATCGAAGCCTTCATCCGCCGCGAGGTGCTGCCCTACACGCCCGATGCGTGGATCAAGCAGGACGCCATCAAGATCGGCTACGAGGTCAGCTTCACGCGCCATTTCTATAAGCCGAAGCCGCTGCGCACCCTCGAAGAGATCAGCGCCGACATCATCGCCATCGAGAAAGAGGCCGAGGGGCTTCTGGACGGATTGCTGAAGGTAGGTGACAGGTGAGAGAAATCCTCGGCAAAGCCAAGACCGTTCGCGAGTTGCTCAAGGGCGTGAAATACTCCATCGACTACTACCAGCGCGAATACAAGTGGCATGAGAAGCAGATCAGGGAGCTGATGGACGACCTCAGCGGAAAATTTCTGGAGGAGTACCAGCTCGACCATCCGCGAAGCAAAGTTGGCGACTATCCACATTACTTCCTTGGTTCCATCATCATCAGCAAAAAGGAAGCCATCGGCTATATAGTGGACGGGCAACAACGACTCACCAGCCTGACGCTTCTGCTCGTGCTGCTGCGCAACCTCCAAAAGGAACGCACGGACAAGGTGAATGTCGATGAACTGATCTTCTCCGAAAGATTCGCCCAGAAATCCTTTAATTTGCATGTAGACGAGCGGACTCCGGCGATGGAGGCTCTCTATGAAGGCATGCCATTCGATGTGACCGACCGCCCCGAGTCTGTGCAGAATCTCGTCCAACGGTACAGCGATCTCGAAACATGTTTTCCCGATGAACTTCGAGAAGCCGCCCTGCCTTACTTTGTCGACTGGCTGCTCGAGAACGTCCACCTCGTTGAGATCACAGCCTATTCCGACGACGACGCCTACACGATCTTCGAGACCATGAACGACCGCGGTCTGTCACTCAGTCCAACGGACATGCTCAAGGGTTATCTACTTGCCAACATCGACGAAGCCAAACGCACCGCGGCCAACGCACGCTGGCGCGACCGCATCCGCGAACTAAACGACGCCGGCAAGGAAGTCGAGGCTGACTGCTTCAAGGCGTGGCTGCGAAGCCAGCACGCCACCAAGATCCGCGAACGTAAGAAGGGCGCGAAGCCCGAGGACTTCGACCGCATCGGCACCGAGTTCCACCGCTGGCTGCGCGACGCCGCCGACACCGTGGGGTTGAAGCACAGCGACGACTTCTATCGCTTCATCGACCGCGACTTCGACTTCTACAGCCGCCAATACCTGCGACTGATCGAGGCGGCGCAGCAACCCGTGGCTGGTCTGGAGCATGTGCTCTACAACGCCCAGCAGGGCTTCACCTTGCAATACATGCTACTGCTAGCGCCGCTGCGGCCTGATGACAGCGAGTCTGTGGTTGTCCGCAAGATCGGCCTCGTGGCGCAGTATCTCGACATCCTGCTCACCTGGCGGCTGTGGAATTTCAGGACCATCGCCTACTCGACTATGCAGTACGCCATGTTCGTGGTGATGCGCGATATTCGCGGCCTTGCGCCGGATACACTCGCCCACAGGCTGCACGAATCCCTCAGCAAAGAAGACGAGACCTTCGCCAGCAACGAGCGGCTGCGCCTGCACCAGCAGAACCGCTACCCGTTGCACCGCATCCTCGCCCGCCTCACCGACTATGTGGAGACCCAGTCCGGCCAGCCATCACGCTATATCGACTATGTGAGCGAGGGCAAAACCCGCTACGAGGTCGAACACATCTGGGCCAACCATCCCGAGCGCCACATCGACGAGTTCGCGCACTCGGCAGATTTCGCGGAGCATCGCAACCGCATCGGTGGCCTGTTGCTGTTACCCAAGAGCTTCAACGCCAGCTATGGTGATCTCACCTATGCCGACAAGCTGCCGCACTACAACACTCAGAACTTGCTGTCGCGCTCGCTACACCCGCAGTGCTACGAGCGCAACCCCGGTTTTCTACGCTTTAAAGAACAGAGCGGCCTGCCGTTTGTAGCGCATGAAGAGTTCAACAAGGCCGACCTTGAAGCACGCAGCCAGCTCTACCGGCAGATCGCCGAGCGCATTTGGAATCCGGCCGCATTGTTGGAGGAGGGCCAGGCATGATCGCCGATCTCAAACCGTATGCGGAGTACAAGGAGTCGGGGCTGCCGTGGCTCGGGCAGGTGCCGGGGCATTGGGATGTACGGCGAATGAAGTTGTTGCTCCGTGAGGTCGATTCACGATCAACGTCTGGGAAAGAGCAGCTACTTCGCGTCTCACAGTACACTGGGGTTACGCAGAGAAAGTCTGTCGATGGTGCGAATGGTCCTGATACCAGAGCCTCGTCGCTAGTTGGCTACAAACGAGTTATGCCAAGCGATCTGGTGATCAACATCATGCTTGCTTGGAACGGAAGCATGGGTGTCTCGCACTACGACGGCATCGCTAGTCCCGCATATTGCGTTTACCGCTTCAAGCCCGGGGCGATGCCTTGGTACTACCACGAACTGCTTCGCTTGCCGCTATACAAAGGCCGAATCAAGGCAGCATCAACTGGTGTCGTTGAGAGCAGGCTGCGTCTTTACTCGGAGGATCTCGGTCGCATAGAAGTTATTCAACCCCCGCCCACTGAGCAGGCGGCGATTGTGCGGTTTCTGGAATGGGCGAACGGGCGGCTGGAGCGAGCGATCCGGGCGAAGCGGAAGGTGATCGCGCTGCTGAACGAGCAGAAGCAGGCCATCATTCACCGCGCCGTCACCCGCGGCCTCGACCTCTCTGTCCCCCTCAAATCCTCCGGCATCCCCTGGCTCGGGGATATTCCGCAGCATTGGGAGGTGCGTAAGCTGAAGCACCTAACGCGCTTTGTGAACGGGCTGCCGTTCAAACCCGGCGAATGGAAGGAAGCCGGAGTACCCATCATTCGTATCCAGAATCTCAACGGGTCGGAAACGTTCAACTACACCAATCGCACGGACCTTCCCGATAAGTTGCTGATTCACACGGGCGATCTGATGTTTGCGTGGTCTGGGAACCGTGGCACCTCGTTCGGCTCCTTCGAGTGGACCAGGAAATTCCCCGGCTATTTGAACCAGCACATTTTCAAGCTCGTGGGCTTCTCGCTCCCACAGCGCTGGTTCTACTATGTCCTTCGCGCGGTTACGCGCCACGTCGAGGAACAGGCGGGCGGCATTATTGGCTTGGTTCATGTCACCAAACCCGAGCTTGGCTGCGTCCAGGTACCGATCGCTCCTACGGCGGAAGCCGAAGCAATCGCGCACCATATCGATTTGGAGACCGGCTCAATCAACACGGTCATCTCCCGCCTCGAACGCGAGATCGAACTCCTCCGCGAATACCGCACCCGCCTCGTCGCCGATGTTGTCACCGGCAAGCTCGATGTGCGCGAGGCGGTTTTGCACCTGCCCGAGGAAGCACCGCCGGACACCGTCGAGGACGCCGCCGACCTGAACACGGACCCCGATGCCATTGACGAGGAAGCAACGGCATGACCACCGAACAAGCTCTTACTGATCTCTGGCATTACGTTGAGGCAGGCCGCGGAAGTGAACCTGTCTCCCGCCTCGTCCAAACTTGGCTACATGCCCGCATCGAAAGGAATGAAGGGGTCTCGCCGGACCTGCTGTTTGCCATCGCCGAAAAGCGGCTCGATTGGCCAGGCGAGGAGCACATCACGCCGAAAGCGCTCGTCACCTTTATCGGGAACCTGGCAGCGCTGCATCCTGCACAAAGTGTACTGGACCCCACTTGTGGCCTAGGGTTGCTGCTCCAGGCCGTGGCTACCACTACTGGTGCGCAGCTTGTTCACGGCATCGACATAAATGCCGAGTGCCGTGATGTGGCCCAGGCCATCGTCGGGAACAAGGCCACGATACTCTCGGGGGATGCGCTTACGCCACCTGAGGGGCTTCAAACACACTATGATTTAATCGTAGCGAATCCACCTTTCGGGTTGAAGGTTCGCGGCACACCGGTGGTGCCGCACCTTGGGGGCAATTTCCGCAGCGAGTTGGGACATGCATTGGCGGTATGGGCGTGTACCCGCCTAAGCGACCGCGGCACGGCGATGATCATCGTGACGACAGCATTTCTCTGGAGCGCTGGTGGGCTTGAGGCCCTCGAAGCAATTCGGAAATCCGGCTGCCGCGTACGTGCGCTAATCCACCTTCCGGGTGGATCCTTCCCGCATACAGGAATAAGCACGTACCTCGTCATTTTAGAGCGCGGTGAACAACAAGAGGTGTTTATCGGTGAGTTTGCCGACAGCTCCGAGCACCAGCAATCACTCATCGCGAACTACAAACGCCGCAAGCCAGGAGAACAACCAGCTCTGGGACGCCTGTGTGCATTACCCGCCTTCCAAGGATTTGAAGCCTTTGTTGCGCAAGAGCGCCTCAAGCGGATGGCGCGAGCCACGGGTTGGCCGGAATTGGCCGCAGAATCCGTTATCCTCAAGGCAGAGCGTGTTGCTAAGCCATTACTGAAAATGTGGGGCGCTCCTGACCAGCTGGCCAATGGTCTCTTCTTACGCTTGCTAGGTCAATCAACGGCGGTGCTTGACCCCGCAGATCTCCCACTTTCGGCGACGCGAGACTTCGTGCGTTTGAGCATCGATCCGAATATCGCAGACGCCCGCTACATGGTTCATTGGTTCAACCGAAGTCCCGTCGGACAAACGACCTTGGCAACATTAAGCCGAGGTGGGGCACTAGCACGCCTTGATCTACAGACCTTATTGAAAGCCACTTTCTTTCTGCCTCCACTCGCTGAACAACGACAAGTTCTGCATGGCATCGAACACCTAAACCGCGTCCGTGCCGAAGCGGCCGAGCTGGAATCCGCACTATGGTCGTTTACTGAAAAGACTGATGTCGTAGTACAGCAAATACGGACTATCAATCAGGAGGATCGCTACGAGGACTGGGTTGAATCTTTGCCGTTTCCGCTAGCTTCCATCTTGTGGCGGCATCGTGCTGGTGGTGGATCAGATCGCGAGCAGTACGAGGTGCTGCTACATTTCTTTGAAGCCACCGCTGCGTTTGTCGCCACCATTCATCTGAGCGCCTTCATGGGCGATGACGATCTGTGGCGCAACACGGCACAGGGGTTGAGTGAATCCCTTGCTAAACGGCAGCTTTCATTGGATCGGGCCACGTTTGGTGCCTGGAAACTGACCGTCGAATACTTATCCGGGAAATGCCGAAAGCTGCTCGCCACAGACGAGGGAAAGGAAATGTGCACACGGGTTTATGGCACGTCCAATCCCAACCATATTTCCATGATCTGCCATCCCGAACTTCTGTCGGCACTTCAACGAGCCAATAGCATCCGCAATACCACGAGTGGTCATGGCGGAGCGATTGGTCTGTCTGAGGCGCAGAGTATTCACGATGAGCTGAAGAACTTGGTCCATACGATTCGCGGTGTTTTTGGCAGATCATGGCTCGACTACGAGCTCATCCAGCCATCTGAGGGACGTTACCATGGCGGGGTCTATCACTATAAAGCTAAGCGTTTGATGGGGACGCGCAGCACCCCATTTGAAGTGGTCGAACGAGATTCAGGACAGCCTCTTGAAAGCGAGCGCCTGTACCTATTTGATGCCATCAGCCAGAAGGCAATGCTGTTGCGACCGCTCATCCGGGTCATGCCATCGCCGGTGAAGAAAGCCAACGCATGTTTCATCTTTAGTCGAAGTGAGAAAGACGGTGCGCACTTCGTGTCTTATCACTTTGAGGAGGAGTCGAGCATGACGGCTTCCTTTGCTGATCTGGATGAAACTTTTCAGCGCATTCATTTATTTGACGACAGGGCAACACCATGAGCACCGACACAAGCGAGAAGGGCCTCGAAACGCTGATCATGCGACACATGACCGGCACGGATGGCCTCGCTGTGCAGCCGAACATGGCGGCCGAATGTTCGCCGCCCTTCGGGGGTACCGGCTATACCGTTGGCAGCCCGATGGACTATGACCGCGCCCACGCGCTCGACGTGCCGCAGCTCTTCGCCTTCCTGCGCGCTACGCAGCCCGACGCCTTCAAGAAGCTGGCGATGGCCGATGCGTACGACACCAAGGATATCAATCGCCTCAAGTTCCTGGCGCGGCTTTCGGGCGAGATCGGCAAGCGCGGCGTGATCGACGTGATCCGCAAGGGGCTAGCCCACGGGCCGCTGCACTTTGATCTTTTCTACGGCACACCGTCGCCGGGCAATGCCAAGGCCACGGCGCTGCACGAGCAGAACCGCTTCTCCATCACCCGCCAGCTCGCCTACAGCATGGATGAAAAGCGTCGTGCGTTGGACTTGGGCCTGTTCATCAACGGCCTGCCTATCGCCACCTTTGAGCTGAAGAACAGCCTCACCAAGCAGACGGCGCTGGATGCGGTGGAGCAGTACAGGCGCGACCGCGACCCGAAGGAAAAGCTGTTCGAGTTTGGCCGCTGCGTTGTGCATTTCGCAGTAGATGACAGCGCGGTGCAGATGTGTACCCGGCTCGCGGGCAAGGGCTCATGGTTCTTGCCCTTCGACAAGGGATACAACGACGGCGCGGGTAATCCACCCAACCCGTACGGTCTTAAAACCGACTATTTGTGGAAAGAGGTGCTCACCCCAGCAGGACTGACCGACATCCTCGAGAACTACGCACAGATCGTCGAGGAGAAGGACCCGAAGACGGGCAGGAAGAAGCGCACGCAGATATGGCCGCGCTACCACCAGCTTGGCGTAGTGCGGCAGGCGCTGACCGATGTACGCGCCGTGGGTGCTGGAAAACGCTACCTGGTCCAACATTCGGCGGGCAGCGGCAAGTCCAATTCCATCGCATGGCTAGCGCACCAGCTCATTGCCCTGAAGCGTGACAACAAGGTGGTGTTCGACTCGGTCATCGTCGTCACCGACCGGCGCCTGCTCGACCAGCAGATTCAGGCGACCATCAAGCAGTTCATGCAGGTGGGCGCGACGGTGGGTCACGCCAAAGATTCCGGCGACCTGCGCAAGTTCATTCAGGAGGGGAAGAAAATCATCGTCTCTACGGTTCAGAAGTTCCCCTTCATCCTCGACGAGATTGCCCTCGATGCGGGCAAGACCTTCGCCATCGTCATCGACGAGGCACACTCGAGCCAAGGCGGGCGGACATCGGCAGCGATGAGTCAGGCGCTGGGAAACGACGCGAAGGGAGAGGCAACCGACGACAGCGGGCCAGATCCTGAGGACACGGTGAACGAGGCGCTTGAGAAGCGCATGGCAGCTCGCAAAATGCTCAAGAACGCCAGTTACTTCGCCTTTACCGCAACGCCCAAGAACAAGACGCTTGAGATGTTCGGCGAGCCGCTACCTGCGGACGCCGAGGGCAAGGTCAAGCATCGTCCCTTCCATGGCTACACCATGAAGCAGGCGGTGGAGGAGGGTTTTATCCTCGATGTGCTCAAGCAATACACGCCGGTGGACAGCTACTACAAGTTGGTCACGAAGACCGAAGACGACCCGGAGTTCGATACCAAGCGTGCCAAGAAGAAGCTGCGCCGCTATGTGGAGAGCCACGACCACGCCATCCGGCTCAAGACCGAGATCATGGTGGACCACTTTCATGAAAATGTAATCGCGGCGAGTAAGATCGGCGGGCAGGCGCGGGCGATGGTAGTCACCAGCGGCATCGAGCGGGCGATCCAGTACTTCCACGCCTTTAAGACGTACCTCGCGGAGCGCAAGAGCCCGTACCAAGCCATCGTCGCGTTCTCTGGCGAGCACGAGTACAACGGCGCGAAGGTCAGCGAGGCGTCACTCAACGGTTTTTCGAGCAACGACATCGCTGCCAAGATACAGACCGATCCGTACCGCTTCCTGATCTGCGCCGACAAGTTTCAGACCGGCTACGATGAGCCGCTGCTGCACACGATGTACGTGGATAAGGTGCTGTCGGGTATCAAGGCAGTGCAAACTCTGTCGCGACTCAACCGCGCGCACCCGCAGAAGCGCGACTGCTTTGTGCTCGACTTCCAAAATAACAGCGAGGCGATCACCTTCGCGTTTCAGGACTACTTCCGCACCACGCTGCTCAGCGAAGAAACCGACCCTAACAAGCTGCACGATCTGAAGGCGGCGCTCGATGCCGCGCAGGTGTATACGCCGGAGCAGGTAAGCCGCTTCGTGGAGCTGTTTCTCGCGGATGCGGAAAGAGACCAACTCGATCCAATCCTCGACGCGTGCGTGGCGACTTATGTCGACACATTGGATGAGGATGGGCAAGTGGACTTTAAGGCCAAGGCGAAGGTATTTTGCCGCACCTACAGTTTTCTCTCGTCGATAATTCCGTACAGTAACGCGGAGTGGGAAAAGCTCTCAATCCTGCTCAACATGCTGCTACCAAAATTGCCCGCGCCGATAGACGAAGATCTATCGAAGGGTATTCTCGAAGCTATCGACATGGACAGCTACCGTGTCGAAAAGAAGGCGGTGCTGAAGATCGCGCTCGCGGACGAGGATGCGGAGATCGAGCCCGTACCGACTGACGCTAGCGGACATAAGTCCGAACCTGAGCTGGAGCGTCTGAGCAACATCCTCAAGACCTTCAACGACCAGTTCGGCACCTTGTTCGCCGACACAGACCGCGTGGCGAAGCGCATCCGTGATGACATCGCGCCACAGGTCGCCGCTGACGCCGCCTACCAGAACGCTAAGGAAAATACGCCTCACACCGCTCGTATCGCGCACGATCAGGCGCTGGGGAAAGTGATGCAGCTCCTGCTGAGGGATGACACGCAGGTGTACAAGCAGTTCGTGGAGAACGAGTCGTTCCGGCGATCTATTGGCGATATGGTGTATGCACTGACGAGTCAGGGGAAAGTCCCACCAGCGCGAGATAACGCGGCAGCCAACTGACAGGGGTATTACCTTGCGCTTGCTGAGAGGAGTGAAAACATTGTGAGAATGAATGTAGCGCAATTTGCCACAGAGCTGGGTTTGCCAGTCGAGTTGCTGCTGGAACAGCTGCAGGCGGCCGGTGTTGCCAAAAAGCAGGAAATTGACCCTGTATCCGAACAGGACAAAGCAACGCTATTGGAGCATTTGCGTAGTTCGCATGGCAGCAATACAGGAAAAATTACACTCACACGCCGCGAAACGACCTCTATAAAAAAAACTGACAGTAGCGGCAAAGCGCGCACTATTCAAGTAGAGGTTCGGAAGAAGCGTGTGGTAGCACCTGCAGTCGTTGAAACGTCGACTACCCAGGTTCAGCCTGCGGCTGTTGAAGATGGTGCACCATTAAAGGAGATTAAAACAAGCAAAGAAGCCATTGCTCCAGTTAAGCATAAACGGCACTTGCAAGTTGAACATTACCTTTCAAAGGTTGAGAAATTGTTGCCTGAGCATCCCAACGAATCCTTGAATAATATGCGCAAGGCCGTAGAAGCGATATGCAAGGATATACTTGATGAAACATATGAGAATAAAGACGAAGGGAAGGCCCTAAGACCCGCATCGACTCTTAAGTATCTGGAAGATATGACTCTAGAACTTAAGCGGAGAAAACAGCTTCCGGTGGCTATTGAAAAATATCTTGCAGTATTGCAACACTATGGGAATTTCGGATCGCATGATCAAGAGACCGACAAAGACGATGTTTCGAGTGAGATATCTGCGACGATAATGGCAAACTCCTCATTGCTTCCGCTCAAAGCCTTAGTCGATTGGTACAAAGCATTCTAGTTAAATAATCAATGGGGTTAGGCCTCGGTTGCAGCTTGGCAATGTCGCACAAGCTAGCGGGTGTAACAAGCCTGGGGCGGGCGGCGGATAAACGCTATTCGTTAGGCCAATAAGAGAGAGCCATGTCTGAATACAACATTGGATTTTCTGAAAAGCTGATTGAGGCTGCCCAGGTCGTAGCAGACAGCGCTCTCGATAGTATCGATGGGCAGAGGACTGTGCTTTATCTTTCACTTCTATCGAGCGAGATAGCTTTAAAAGCGTTTCTTGAAGCTGCGGGAATGCCCGTCCAAAAAATTGTAGGATATTCACACAACCACAGGGCTCTGCTTGATGCGGTATGTCGCTGCGAGGTAAAAGAAATTGTGGCCGGGCAACTAACGTGGGTGTCCGCATCGCGGGTTTGTGCCATCAGTATTGCTATAGAAACAGGAGCGTCCACCGTTGGCACATTGCTATCACTTGAGCAAGAGGGAGCATCTCGATACCCGAATAAAATTAGATACGGCAATTCAGTGGCCCACGCCCCGGCGAGAGCAATGCTGCAAGTTTCAGAAAAGTTGTTCGAGTGGGTAATAAAACACCTCAGTGCAGTTCGCCAGAAAAAACAGGGGGGAGCGATCGCATAGCGGAGAGGCTTCAGACAAAATATATCGTAGGCGTGACACCCTTGTTGCAGCGAGCGCATTTTGTAAAGCGCATGATGGTGGGGCGCTCACGCACCAGCGCCGCTCTTACTTCCAGCACTCCACCACCAGCGTCCATTTCCGCGCCTCGTCTGCGAGGTCGGCGGTGCTCTTCTCGAACGACAGCATCCCACCGCTGCGATACTTGACCTTGTGCGTATCGACGAAGGATTTCAGGGTCTGGCCGCTCACGGCGAAGTTGACGTTCTGACCGATCTGTCCTGTCGCTTTCGCCATCTTCATATCATCGAGTTTCATCGACACCACGCCGACGACCTCACCCTTCTTGTTCAGCACCGGGCTGCCGCTGGAACCGGGCTGGATCGGTGCGGTAATCTGAATCTGGTTGGTGTTGTTGCCGAGACCGGTGAGCGCGCTGACCACGCCCGGCGTCAGGTTCCCACCCGACGACAGCACAGCGTTGAGCGGAAAGCCGTACACGACGATGTCGTCGCCCTGTCGCAGCTTGGCCGGATCGGCGACAATGGTTGCCGTGGCAGATATATTTCCAGGTACTTTGATCAGCGCCAGATCATTGACTGCGTCAGCGGTAACGAGTTTAGCCGCCCCTTCACGGCCTTCGACACGGAGTTCACTACAGCCACCGACAACGTGGTGGTTAGTTATAGCGTGGCCTTCATTGCTGACGATGAAGACCGTGCCGGTACCTTTTTTGACCAGTGATCCACTCGCCGATTCAGGGTTGCCAGCGACCGGTGGAGCAGGAATTTTCTTGGGCTTTGGTTGCAGATCGCCCATTAATCCCTTGTACACATACTCGCCGGTCTTGTTGATATAGTCAGCTAAGCCAACTTGAGCCAATCCATCTTTAAAGGGTGATGCAGAAGTAAATTGAGGTTGAATGACATACTTACCGCTGACATCGATGAACCCCCACTTGCCGTCAAGATTAACTGCAATCAGCCCATCATTTAATCTCGCTATGTCCATAAATTGCGGATTTACAATAATCCTTTGTTCTTTGATGCTGAAAATGCCTTTTTTCCCGGCATTACACTGCCTCGGGCTATCACACCCTATGGTGAATACGGCTAAATCTTCAGCCAATAACATTATGTTATCAAAATCGGGAGCAACAACAAAATTCCCATCCATGTCGATTAGCCCACATTTTTGAGTTTCACTATGCGCGACATTGATCCACGGGAGTGCGTCCCAAGTAGATACTATGCAAGCAGAAGTAAATTCATTTACCTTCCCTTGGGTTTGGTTATAGAAATCTCCAATAGAATAAAACTTTGCTTTGACTGCAACGTGCCCCTTGCCGTCTTTCAATCCATATTGATCAACTTTGTAAGTTCTCCCGTGTATCTTGATAGCATTCTCTTGTTCAAAAGCTATTCGATTCAACTTGATTATGCCTAACGCTTTGATACCATCAATTTCTTTTCCTGAAGTGTCTATCCAGTGCCCTTTTAAAAGCCTTCTTCGCTCCCCTCCTATTTTGTTTGCTGTTGTCCAATCAACTTGAGTTCCTGAAGAATTGAAATATTTGCCATCCTTAAAGTCTATTTGCTCAATTTTGGCCAATGTAACTTTGGCGATTCCATTTTTAAAGGGGGAGGAATGATGAGCATATTTCGGATTGATTTTGTACAGACCCTGTGTGTCAATAAAACCCACAGGCCCTTCACCACCTTCGTCGCCCGCTACGAGCGCCAGACCTTCACTGAATTGTTTGGCCTCGCCAAACTGTGGGGGGATTTTAATTTCTCCGGTACGATCAATGTAACCCCATTTCCCGCCTTCTGGGCTTATGTTTTGATATGTTCTTCCTCTATAAATAGATGATTCAATAAATGCTCGGCCTCCCACATAAACCGCAGCCATTCCCTCGCTAAACTCCTGAGCTGACGTGAAGGTTGGTGGAATTACAAAGTTTCCCTTGGTATCAATAAAACCGTATTTTCCATCCTTTATGGCCGGGAAAAGTGGCCCGTCGTAGTTCTTGGGATCAATCTTCTTGCTCGTGGTTGCTGCATTGGTGGCCAGGGATTTTTCGGCGCTCGTCGTGGTCGATGTGCTGTTATCGCAACCCACCAACAATATGGCAAAGGCAGACAAAAAGATTTGGGTTGACCGTGTCATAGTTTTTTCTTTCGTGGCGCTCTTCGGGTTCAGATTAGCTAGAAAGCCTGTAGGACTTGGACGTGCTATTTAACATAATATGTTGATTATATTTAATATTTTATTTGTGGCAGCAATCTAAATTGCTCTATAAAGGACTGGGTTGCGAGTTAATTCCGACAGGCTACCAGGCCATCTTAGCAAACGAACCGTCAACCACTATACACCCTATACACCTTCAAAAAAAATGACCTCGCAGAGAAAGCACATCCCAATCTATACCCCCGGGGGTAACTCTTCTGGCCCCGCCCCCGGTATGATTTTTATCAATCAGGTGCCACGATAACTATTCTGACGCCGGGTGGCAACGACCGTCCGCATTGGCCGACTTCAATTCTAGTTATTGACTTTCGTTATTTTGCGGCGCATTATCTTCCGTACAGAAAATAGGTTTCTTTGTTGGGTTGATAAAAGGGGGAGCAATGAAAATCGGAAAACAACTAGCGGTTACCGCAATCGCATTGGCAGTTAGTGGTGCGGTTATGGCGCAAACAAGTCAAACAAGATACGGCAATACTATCTACCGTAGCGACGGAGCCACTTCGACACAGTACGGTAACACCGCCTATGGTAGTGGTGGTTCAACTGCGACAAGATACGGCAATACCATCTACCGTAGCGACGGAGCCACTTCGACACAGTACGGTAACACCGCCTATGGTAGTGATGGTTCAACTGCGACAAGATACGGCAATACCATCTACCGTAGCGATGGCTCTACATCTACTGATTATGGGAACACTCGGTACAACAGCGATTAGTCTAGATTCGGTTCGATAGGGTTCCTAGGATATGGCGTTTAAAATTGGCTGGTGCCTTTGTGCCGACGATGCCCGTATAGCCTTCGACCCCCCTGCCAGATATATTCCGCCAAAGGATGCGTCTGGAAAGGGGTTGGGGTTTTTAAGCTGCCCTGCCGTCAGAAGTTACTTTGACGGCATTTTCTTTGTTAGCGCGCCGTTTTCCATTCGACTTCGGTACGTCAAAGAAGATGGTTTTATTTCGATAAAACCGGTCTACCCATTTACCTCCATATCTGAGGCTAAGTTTCCAGAGTTTGTGACAGTTGAGCCACGTGAGACGTGGCGTAATAGCCATACAGTGGCATTGCAGTTTCCATCTCCCTACCTATTTTTTGCTGATGCTCATGCAACGATTGAACAGTTTCACCCCAGCCTAGTTCCGACGTCTGCCATGAACTGGAGAGTGATCCCGGGGAAATTCGACATTTACTCTTGGCAAAGACCATTGAACTGGGCCATTGAATGGGATACCAATCTCGGGGATCTTGTGATTCGGTCGGGGGAACCACTGTATTTCATAAAGTTTTTCGATCTTCAGAATGGTTGCGAACCCGTTGAACTTGTCGAGTGCGAGATGACTCAAGCAATTCAAGAAAGGTTACGCTTAAGCAGGGGCATCACTGGTATTAGAAAAGGTTTGGTGCCATTAATGAAAAAAGCTGGCGATACTCGCGCAAGTATAAAGTTGATTGGTGATGATGAGTAATCAGATCTTTTTTGATGACATTCTCCATGCGTTTGAGTCTGACGGTAACTTGCACCTTGTACTCGGAACGGTTAGTGGAGGGGTCGATGAGGCAGGTAACAACCTGCGTGACGTTGTCGCCACCTTGGTTCTCCCAAATGTCCGCGCCAACTCAATTTCTGAGAACCTATTTAAGGCTATTAATGCATTACTTCCGGCAGGGCCACCTCTACCTGACGAAATCGCAAGTTCACCGGAAGAGACTAACGAAAAAGTAGAGTTCTTGGGGCAAGGCGTACGATTGCGAGTGTAATTTGGTCATGTTCAGTGATGGGCATGAGCGCAACCGTCAACACCCCCCAGCATCCCCCCTCAGGCATTGCAATTCGGGCCAAATGCAAAATCCCAATACCGACCTGCGGACTTTCAGAATAGTGATCCCTGAAAATGCAAAAAGCCACCCGGATGGATGGCTAAGTGCAAGATATATATGGCTCCCCGACCAGGATTCGAACCTGGGACCTGCGGATTAACAGTACGCCGCTCAATCCACCGAGTGCTCCAGCATATAACCGTCAAACGAGCCACCGACCATGGTGGTCTTGTGCCAGTTGATGGGTAGCTTGCGCGGCTTACATTTCGCAGCAAGGCTCACCAGTTTCTTGGCAGATAACGGCTTCAGATTGTCCAGTTCGTGTTGCTGCTTCTTGTTGGACTCGTAAGTATCGTAGTTCAGCCAACAGCATTAGAATTCAGATACAGTTAGCGGTACACCTTAGCCGATAATCCAGTTCTCAATCTTCCATAATTTTTTTTCAAAAAAAAATTATAGGCAACTCGAGTCCTATTATGAACCCCCCTCCCCATCGCGCGATCCGGGTATGGGGTGGGTCGGCTCGCGAGCGGCTGAAAACCGATTCCCGAGCCGCCGCTGGCGCCAAACAAATCCAACTCGAAGACTCCGTATCGCGTGCCCCTTCTCGCGACCTGATAGCATCTGTTCCTGCTACTATCCTAATCAGGCTTTGATGTATGTGTAGAGTGTTTGCCGGGAGATACCAAAATCATTGGCTATAGCTTCCACTGTCTCGCCAGCCAACCTGCTCCGCATCCTTGCTTTCAACTCAACAACTTTGACAGCGGTGAGCTTGGCATTGCGTCCCTTGTAGACACCCTTGGATTTAGCCTTGGCGATACCTTCCCTCTGCCGCTCCCTAATAAGTGACCTCTCAAACTCAGCGACAGCCCCAAGCAGGGACAGTAGCAAGTTAGACATCGGGCTATCCTCACCAGTGAACTCCAAGGATTCCTTAACGAATCTAACCTTGACCCCCTTGGCTGTTAGCTCCTTCACTATTTTGCGTAAGTCATCGAGATTACGGGCAAGCCGATCCATGCTATGCACAAGCAATGTGTCCCCCGCATAGAGGAAGTCCAGGCAGGCTTCCAAGGCTGGCCTTTTTGTATCTTTTCCTGGCGCCCTATCAGTGAATGCCTTGTTGAGGGTTAGCCCATCAAGCTGCCTGTCGGTGTTCTGGTCAGTGCTGCTTACCCGCACATAACCCACAAGCCTTCCGGGGTAGCTGCTCACGTTATAGCTGGCCTCTTTGTTGGTCGCTTTGCTGGTCATGGTGTATCCCCTTAGTGGTAACCCGAGACAGTCCTGAGTTGTTAAGTTGGATACTAGACTGATAATTACAGTCTGTCAAGTTAGCTATAATTGACATGCCTTTACATCGCAACTCATTGATCTAACTGGGCTGCTCCATTGGCCTCTGTTGTCTTGACAGGGTATACCTCAGGCTGACACTTTAACTTCTATCCGCCAGCAGAAGGGCAGCAAAACGGGGCTGGTGGATCGTCACCCCTTCGCCTTTTGCTGCGCTGGCACTGCACGTGTTGCGCCGTAAATTTAGTGTCTTGATTTCTTGCTTGCGCGCAAATGTTTGCCTTCATCCTTCTCCGCAAACTCGCCCTTGTTCACTTACTTTTACTTCCAGCACTCTACAATTACTGTCCACTTTCTCGCATCCTCAGCAATGTCAGCATTGCTTTTTTCACGCGAGAAAATTCCACCACCGGTTTTGTAAGGCACATTGTTGGCATCAAGGAAGGCTTTGGTTGTTTGGCCGTTGACGGCGAAATTGACATTTTGCGGAATCTGTCCTGTTGCTTTCGCTGCAACACTATCACTCAACTTCATTGCCACCACCCCAATCACATTTCCTTTCTTGTCCAGCACCGGGCTGCCACTGGAACCCGGTTGGATTGGCGCAGTAATTTGTATTTGATTGGTGTTGTTGCCTAGACCTGTCAATGCACTGATCGTACCCGGCGTGAGGTTTCCGCCAGAGGACAACACCGAATTGAGTGGATATCCGAACACGATGACATCCTCGCCTTGGCGCAATTTGCCCGGATCAGCATTGAGCAAGGCCGCCTCCGTGCTCTTGCCGGGGAATTGCAGCAACGCAAGATCATTCACGCTATCCGATGTGATGACCTTGGCCACCCCTTCGCGCCCCGCCACACGTACCTCTTTGCAAGCGTTTATAACATGCTGATTAGTCAACGCATGCCCCTCGCGGCTTACGACAAACGCGGTGCCAGTTCCCAGCTTGCGGAGCGCACCGGCACTCTCCGTATTAACTGGGACAGACGCATTGGCCGCTTGCATCGTGTCCCCTTGCTTCCAGTTGGAAGCCAAACGTTGACCTTCGGCAATTTCTGCCGGTGTCATCATTTCTTCAAGAAGACCCCGAATTTTCGTACCCGCAGCATTCCCTTGCGCTGCGGCCAAATTCGACCAGGCATAAGCGCGCACCTTACCCACCAAGGCGTATTTCGCACCAAGGTTGATTTGCGCTTGGGCATTTCCCTGTGCTGCGGCTTTCTCATACCACTCCACCGCTTTGGCTGCATCCTTGGGAACGCCTTCACCGTTGGCGTACATCACACCAAGGTTGACTTGCGCTTCGACATACCCCTGCGCAGCGGCTTTCTGATACCACTCAACTGCCTTGGCATCATCTTTTTGCACACCCAAACCATATCTGTACATCCCACCAAGGCTGTCTTGCGCCAATTTGTCCCCCTGTGCAGCGGCTTTCTGATACCACTCAACCGCCTTGGCATCATCCTTGGGTACGCCTTTACCAATTCTGTACATCACCGCAAGATTGATTTGCGCATCGGCATTTCCTTGTGCAGCAGCCTTTTGATACCACGTAATTGCTTTGGCAAAATCTTTTGGAACGCCTTTACCAATGTGGTACATGTAAGCAATTCCATGTTGCGCCATAGAATTGCCCTGATCTGCGGATTTTTGATACCACTCCATTGCTTTGGCAAAATCCTCTGGCACGCCCTCACCTTTAGCGTACATCTGGCCAAGCCTCAATTGCGCTTCGGCATTCCCAGCCTCTGCGTCCTTTATGGATAGCTTGAACCACTCTTCATCGGAGATGGGGATGAATCCTTTCGCAGGTGTAGCGGTCGGGGCCTTCACCTCAGCATCCCGCTCACTGCATCCATACAGCATCAATGACAAAACCATCATCAAGGAAATCATCAAAGCTTTCATCAGCGCTGTCTTTCTGAATTTTTGAGTATCACCAGTGCTTTAAGAAATTTCATATTGCCTCCTTGAGTATATTGCCTAACGTTAAAATTTAGTGGCGCCACGCTTTAGCGTCCCGCTTGAACGCCGGGTTGGGCATTGCCATCTACTTTCCATCCTCAGAAACAACGAAATTGCATTTCGTACATTGCTGCTTTTGTTGCCATCCGATGGGTGGGCAAAAGAAACTGGTAACGGTGTTTTCTCCACACTTGGGGCAAATTCCAAGCTTGAAATAGGGCAGCCCCCATTTCGACGGGAACTCTTGCGAAAAACCCTTTTGTGAAGGAACGTTCAAAACCCAATAATCAGGGAGCCCAGTGCTATATGGGCCGTGAACATTTAGCCACGCGATGTTGGAGGATATGAGGTTCTCTGTTCCGCCACATTTCGGGCAGGTGCTGTTCTGCATGAATGGCGGTATCGGAATGTTGTCTTTGATCGGCCAACCGCGCCACAGCTTGAAAAGTTCGTTCGCACAGTGTTGGCAAAAATGGATTTCTTCGATCTGATCATTCAGTACTGGTAAAGACACGTGCCCTCCTATGCCTAACGTAAAATTGAGGGGCTCCGCGCTTTTGCGCCGTCCCGCTCGAATGCAGGGTTGGACGGCAACACACTCACGTAGCGACCAATCACTAAATACGCCCTGAGCGAATGAGTTGCCGCACAAGGGCGTTGAAGGATGAGGCTTGCTCGAGTGCTTGTTTATCAATGATCCCACTCATCACTGCGCGGTTTATGCGGTCTTTGAGGACGTAAGGTAACCTGGCGTCAGCAGCTCCGAGGTTGAATTTTTCTTCTGCCCGTTCTTCCAAATTTCCGTAGAACATAGAAAAAAAGTGGCGAACCTTCTTTCCTGCCTCTGCACTCGAGAGCCCATCGGTCTCAACGAAATCCTTGAATGCCATGTATCGGAAGAAGTTGTCTTCTTTCTCCCAGGCTTGGTAGTTCTCAAAAGACAGTCCGCTCCACCACTCAACGTCCTCGGGCCTGACAAGATCCAATTCATCAGGATGGATCGGGCATGGCGGAGCTGGCCGTTTGGCCCCAAAGAGCTTGCTAAATAGTCTCATTAACCTCTCCCTGTTCGGTTGCAGTCCAACGTTCAAATTGAGGGGCGGGCCGCTTCTGGCCTGCCCCTCTCGAATGCAGGGGTTAGGCCATATGTCAAACATAAGGCCTAGTCCCATGATTTCTGTCCGTGAATATCAATTGAACCTGTCTCTCGCCTTTACTACTGCAAGAAGTAGCGCGACGCAAAAATCCAGATGTTGATAAGGCCCAACCCCCAGAGCAATACTTCCATGACTATCATTCCATTCTTCATTCTTGCGCGATATTCAGGCGGCTGATTGTCGGCGACTGTGTATCCGTGCTGAGCAGCGCCGGAGGTCCAAGCAAGGAATCTAGAGAACACTACTAGGACACCGAATATCAAACATGGGATTGCAATCCAAAGTGATGGAGTGATGCCAAGTAGCAGGTAGGACATACCGACTACTGCAAGTATGAAATTGACAAATAGAAAAATCATTATTTCCTTTGCCTAACGTAAAGGTAAGAGATCATCTGGATCGGCGTAACGGATGCTGGAAATAACCCCGCCAATAGGCATTGAGGTTAATTCCTATAGTTATAGGAAGACGCAATGATAATAGAAAGTTCTAATTCCTTCAACTATGGGAGGAACTTTGGACGCAGGAATTGCATTTGGGAGAGTGTTGCGCCGTTTGCGTGAGGCAACAGGCTTGACGCAAGAGCAGCTTGGTTTTGAAGCTGACTTGCGCCGCACTTACGTCAGTATTCTTGAACTCGGTCAGCAGCAGCCATCGCTGACGACGATCCTAAAACTCGCGCAGGCGTTGAAATGCCCCGCAGGGAAAATGCTTGATCAGGTTGAGCTTGAGATTAATCAAGCGGCAAAGCCATCCAACCCCACCCCCGTCCCCCCCGTTCCGGTGTAACCCTCAGGGTAACCTTAGTGCCGTACCCTTGCCGTTACCTTGCCGTTACCTTGCCGTTACCTTGCCGTTACCTTGCCGTTACCTTGCCGTACCCCTGCTGTAACCTTGCTGTTCTCAGCGTCATGCGCACAGCCCGTTTGTGGCTTGGTAGCAGGCTGCGCGGGTGTTTTGGCTTACTATGCGCATGAGTGCGTGGAATACTCCCTGTAATCTCCCCGTAATGTCGCCTCTCACTGTTACCTCACCGTAGCAGCGCGCGGCAGGCATCCCGGTTTTGCCGCTGCTATCGAGCTGTTCTCAGCCCATATTTCCCGGATTTTTGCATCTACTTCTCGCTACTTTGCGGTCATTTTTCCGGACTGTCGCGCAGGTTATCTGGCAGTCTCCATTTGTCACGACGCCCCCATAAATGTGGCGGTTCCCAGCGCCCGTGCACTAAGGCAGACAGACCAGTGATTACAAGCCGGTCGATAAGTGCCTGGGTGCTGTCCTTGGGGTGATACGCTTGCGCGGCTTCCAGCGCCTCTACAGCGGCAGGGCAGGGCATATAGTCAATCCTCGTACGATCAGATTTAGGCATGATGTAATTTCCTTTTTTTGTTTTTTCAGTTCGCGGAGCACGTCGGTGGGTTTAAAGGGTTTGGTGGGTTTGTTTTCCACCCATTACATATACTGGCAGTGACTCTACACATAAGAGGGGAAACAAAGCCACCAAAGCCACCAAAGCCACCAATCTAAATCGAGCCTGCTCCATGGCATCCAACACGCCATTGGCTTGTGCCTTTGATGTCTCCCACTTTCTGCAAGTGAAGCCCGTCAACAATCCGATCCTTCCGGTACGACAGAATGCGGCCAAGCGACTTTGAAGTCAGATCACCACGCCCTGTCTTGAATGCGTCAAGTGCATTGGAGAGCAGTACTGCAGGAGATTCCTCTCCCCCATTAAAAGAGCAATAATTGGCTTTCTTAAGTATGTCGGAGGCAGAGAACAGATTGTCACCAAAATTCAGTTGAAGCGCGTGCAATAGAGCACCCAGAGACTCTAGCTCCGGATCGCCTGCTTGGTTGACTTGAATTTGTTCCATAACATCGCCAAATTTCCCTGACGCAAGCTCGCTGTTGATATAAATCACCGTCTGCCTCACCCAGTCGTCCCACATCTCGAAGCTGGCCATTCTTCCCTCACCGGGGCGTTTTATCCCGGAACTCAGGTAATAGCGAATCAGCGTCAGAGCAGCGGCAATAATCTGCTGCCGCTCAGCAATGCAGACAGCCAATGGATCAATATCAAATGCCCTAGCAAAAGGTTTATCACTACGCGGATCGATACGGGCTATCAGAACACGCCGAGACATATCCCCGGACAAGGTCAGATTATTTCCGGTCATTAGCAGCAATGCACGATTGGGTACTGAAGATGACTCAGATTTGCCAAGCACGCGATCGCGGTATCGGTTTGATGTAAGCAAGGACGCCATTGCTGCCGAATCAAACATACCAACTACGTTATCCCAAACGATCACCCTCGCACCAGATCGGAGGGCCGTGAAGAGACGCTTGCGTGTTTCTTCATCATCGCGGCCAAAGGTATGGGGCCAGATGTCAGGATCACCCCCGGTAGCTAACGCACCGATGCACCTAGCGAGAAGTGTTTTGCCTGATCCTTGAACCGGCGCATCGTATGCAAATGCTGGAGCAGTGGAGATTATTGGGCGCACAGCCGCTGTTAAAATCGCAGCCAAATGGACGGCGCGGTCGATGGGCCCAACGAATGGAAACGTCTCGAATATATCCCACACCCTCTTTAGTGCAGCCTCTGCCTGTTCCCGAGTTGGATTATGTGGCACCAACTGTATGTCGTCATCGGCATCAAACAGCAACCGGGTGCTTTCGTCATAACCGAGTGAGGACAGAACACTGGCATCGGGACGAAGTGTTGGCGCGCTGATCACGGCATCGAGGGCCTTCAGGTGTCGACTGCTTCGCAGTGACAATACGGCACGGCAAACATTGGGAGGAGGGTTCTCGAGCATCTCGATGGAGCTCCCATTCGGCAGTCTGTGCCACCGCCAGAATTGGGCTAATCCGCCGGCAAAATAACGTAGGCTATGCTCGTTCAGAGGCACCAGCTCCCCATTATCACCAACCGTTACCATCTCGGCGCCAAAATCGAATACCTCAGGAGTGCGGCGCAGCACTTCAAGCAGAGAATCTGTAACCTCTCGCTCCTTTCCCTTTACGATCTCGATCCGAGACAACGTGCGACTCAAGCTAAACGTTACACCTCCATGCGCCATTGAGTGCAGGCGCTGACGAGCCCCGATCAGGAATAGTTTGCCGACAGACCGCCTACCATCGTAGTCCGGCTCAAGTGGGTCGAGCGTTAGCATTCCATGGTAGTGGTGTGGATTATCCAAAATCTGCAGGACACTTACTTCTCGTGGTGTATCTCCATCAAGCACTGTGATGACCCAGTCACCCAATAGATCGCGCCGATCCACCGCCCGCACAACAGTAGCATCAAGCTGGTCCTTCGAAGTATTCGGATAACGGAGGACCATCATTTCTATCCGCTCATGCTTCCATATTTCCTGGGTGCGCTTTGCTTCTTCAGCAACCAATGTTTTCTGGGTGGCCCTCTGATTAGCAGCAAGCGCATCTTCTGATGTACTAGGATTGGGGATCACGTCAATTAAATTGACGAAGCCTCCGAGTAAATCTAAACCACAATGCACAGGGTCACCGCGTCTTTGTTCCAGCTCTCCATGACATTTAGCTCCGGCTGCAAAATCGATACGATTTGTTTGCCAGACCGATGCGTCGAATAATCCACGTTCAAGCAATGACCCGGATTTACTTACTTCATAGTGGCCATATCCTTTGGCCCATAGCTTGGTCAGAATCGCCTTTCCTGCACGGGGAATGTCACGCGCGTCACTGACCAGAATGTAAACTCTCTGTCCCTTAATGCCCGTCAGTTCCTTATCTTCATGCCAGATGCAGGATGAGGTACTTGGCCACCACAGAACGTCGTAACAGTCGAGCTCTGGACAAGCTTCAAACAAAGCTAGGAGCAGTTCTTCTCTATTGAGCGCTGGCTTTCCGTTCTTGGGTGCATCATAGTCCAGCATCAGGACTCCCGGTCCAGCAGGCCAATTCATCGTCTTCTTGGTGCGTGCAACTTGTGAAGTTGGACGCACCGCAGCAGCCCATACCATCTCAGTAACAAGGTCTACGGGACTATGGGGAGGCACGCCGTATACAAGGCACTGGTTCGTTTTCAATCCTTTCAGCAGATCCGAGAACTCATTCAAATCTGTGAACTCCACCGTTTTCATTCGGCCGGTGGTAACGTGGGCGGTCGTCTGCTTATGTAACGTACCATCTGGTTGTAAACTAAATTCCTTGGTAACAGTATTGGGCCGAGTAGCCGTGATCAGTGTGCAGGATGCGGCGCTCATTGCACAGTCACCGTATGCAGCGTGGGGTCACCTTCTACCAGTGCGGCTAACGCTGCGCGGACTCGATCTTGGTTTTTCCCGTTCGGTGAAAGTGTCAAATTCCAGCCCTCCGAAAACAACGACTCGGGGCTGCGCACCAAAGATGGGAACACCGCCGCCACAAAATCGGCATTCGTCACCATCGAAACATCTGCTTCATCCGGCTCGGTGCCGGAAACTGTCAGATCAATGGTTGACATAGCAACCTCCTTGATCTGCAGATTTACGACTTTGCTCAATGCGGTGCAATTGCCACTCGGCTATCGATTGATCAGTCCACGCTACAGCTCTGGCACCGATGGAAATAGGGGAGGGGAAGTCACCCCGGCGGATTGCATCATATATCCAGCTACGGGACATGCCCGTGGCGGCTTTGACTTGTTTGAGACGAAGAAAGAAACGGATTTGCTCGGCCATGATTTTGTCCTAACGAACAAGGCCGGGTGCTCCGCATTACTAGGTGGCCTTGCCCGTGCAGTTAAGGATTGCAGCGGATCACCCAGTAAGAATTTTGCGCGGGCAAAAAATAAGGCGGAACTATCACGGTTCCGCCTAAATCGTTTAATTACAATAGGTTATTTGGGCAACTATAGGTAGTTGGGCAACAAGTACTATTTCCACTGCTTCCTTATTCTGCGCAGGACTGTCTCTTCGCCCATTTCAAGCTCTTTTGCCAATAGTTTGGCGACCTTGTTTCGCGTTATTGGCCTTCCAGTCGCCGCCAGTCGTTCCGCGGCTATTTGGTTTGCTCTATTTTGCATTTCAGGATCATGATTCAGGTGCCCCGGAGGGTTGGGGTCTGTTGGTGATTTAGTTTCATCTTCTTCTGCATCGATCAGCGTATCCCAGTTTTCGAGAACACCCGGCACCATTTTAGCTGGCCACCCGAAATGCTCGTAAGCATTGTCACCGGGGAATCCCCACCGCTCCGTGAGCGACCGAGGGTCACTAGATTTTTCTTCTGGAGGAGTGGACACCCATTCGTGGTGCATTGTGAGCAGATGCAAGGCTTTTTCTTTACCTTCCTTATCTGCTAACCCGAATCGGCCGAACCGATCCCGCGTGTAAATTCCATCCTGCTCAATCGCGTCCGCTAACGTACCCACCGGTACCATTAAGATCAATGTCCAGAGGGTCAAGAACTGATTGTCCTCATCATTTGGTATGTCCAGCCGTTGTCGATTCATGATTCATCGCCCCTGATTGTTTCTTGCCACAGTCTGATTTAAGCGCTGTTTTCCTAGTGTATCAGTATCACGTCCACACCAGCCTTGAGCTTGTCCAGATAATCTGCCCATAGCTGCATCATCTTGCGACGCTCTGCAAGGTGCGCCGTGCGGTTAAGCGCTTTTCAAACTCA
Source organism: Gallionellaceae bacterium (assembly GCA_038925245.1). Classification (GTDB taxonomy): domain Bacteria; phylum Pseudomonadota; class Gammaproteobacteria; order Burkholderiales; family Gallionellaceae; genus 39-52-133. Next base: position 7,676 of record JBCKTZ010000001.1, on the reverse strand, counting down.
CCACATTGGATGCGCTAAGAATCGCTTCCAGTCTATCGCCCAGCTTGTTCCACGCCTCGCGTTTTTCATCTGCGTAGTCGTCGAGCAAGTACACCCGGTCGACTTTGCTGCCGATAACATGGTTCTGGCAGAGGTTGATCACCTCGCGACTGACTTTTAATTTCTGCATGAGGGTTGCGCCCGTTCTGCGTAAGTCGTGCGGTGTCCATTCTTCGTCACCGGTGACAAGGCTGTTATTTTCAACACGCGATTGCAGTTTACGAGTGCGACTCTTGAACTTCACTTGCCTATCGCCCACCAGTTTGCTGACTGACTTTTCGTCGACGTGCCCTTCTTTGTAGAGTGCTGGAAATGCCCAAGCGCTGTCACCCGTCAGGGCTTGCAGTTGTTTGAATTGATCTCGTGTGAAGTCGGATAGGTAAACAAGCTGGTCACATTTTCTGCCGCGCTCACCTTTGGTATTTGCCGCCGGAATAAACCATGTCCGTTGCTCAAAGTTGACATGCTTCCATTCAGTCATCAGCAATTCACCAATGCGGCAGATCGTCCCCAGGCACAGCCACAAGGCGATTTGCGCTTCTTTTTTCAAGGGGCGTTCAGTGCCGGTCTTTTTTGGCGCGTCCGCATAATTCTGGGTGGTCGCATCGAATATCGTTTGCAGCTTGACGATTTCTTCAAGGCTCAATTGCCGCTTGCGCTCTTTTGTGTAGTCGTTCGGGACGAGTTGCTTGATGTCCACCAACTCAGCGGGATTGCCGTCGATCAGCAAGGCGCGCCAGGGTTTGCGTTTTTCCGCCCAGCGCAACATCTGTCCGATGTCCTTCGATAGTTCCACCGACGTTGCCGTCTTCCCAGCGGCGATGATCGTCCGATAAACATCCCGCAAGTGATTCTCGGTTAAATGGCGCACCTCGATATTGCCCAGTGCAGGAATGGCGTGCTTGCCGAATGATCCTGTAATGTATTTATTGCCGTCGCTGCGATTCACCCCGTCTTTAATCCATACCTTGTAGAGATCATTGAAGGTGAAGGCTTCGGTGCGCTTTTGCATATTGGCACGAATGACTTCCACGACAGCGGCTTGAGCTTCAATTTTGACCGCGACCTTGTTGGCGCGTGGATCAATGCCTGCCTTAATTAAATCACGCGATTTGTCGCGCACATCGCGTATGGTCGCCATATCAGTGCCTGGATAAACACCGCAATAATGCCAGCAAACTTTTCCCTGCCACTTGAACGCGCAACGGAACACGACAGACACAGTGCCGGAATTAACACGGACTTCGCCAGACAACCCACCCCCATCACTTAACGTGTCGCCTTTCCACTCTGCCTTAACAGCATCCAGTTCTTTGACTGTCCACTTGCCACCCTTTTTGCCCCTCGGATACCTTGTCATATCGAACCCCCGCTAAATTCTCATGGGTAAACCCATGGGTAAACCGGACAGCGGCTATTATAGAATCTAGTCGCACCGTATAGGACGAACTATACCCCCATAACAAACAGTTAACAATAGGAAAATAAAGGAAAATATCTATCCAGTAATGCCTGATAGCGTCCAATGGTGTTTGAGTGGAAATTGATAAATAACTTGCTACGAACCAAGGGGTCGGGCGTTCGAATCGCTCCGGGCGCACCAGTAATTCAAGGACTTAGCTTAACGGCTAGGTCCTTTTTGTTTTCTAAATGGCAATTGGTGACACTTTTGCAAAAGCCTCACTTTGCGGCTATCATCGACTCTGAGAGACTTAAGTAGCTTGAGGGTGCTTAGCAAAGGATTCGCGCGCCACAGCCTCTCATTGTGCGTCAGTGCATGTTTCTGAGAGCATGCCTTGTTTTACTGTCTCTCACGCGCTGGTTGCGGAATTTATCCATGAGTAATTCATGATTGCGGAAAACATGACATTCAACGTGCTTGGATTAAAAAGATAAGGATGAAATATTATATTTTTCGAGCGGATTTGATGGTGAGCATGTGATGGTAACTCGTTACGATACCGACCATCTTACAGAAGCTCATTTTGAACCGGGTTCGCGTGGTCGCGTCCTGAAAAATCTCCTCGGCATCCACAGCAAGCGCGAGATGGATGCGCTGGAAGCAACGAAACTGGCCGATGCAACCGATTGGGCGATTCGTCACGTTACCGCTATCCAGCGTTTCACTGCCGCCGATATTTGCCACTGGCACAAGCAATGGCTGGGTGAAGTGTACGAATGGGCGGGCGAGTATCGCCAGGTTAATATAGGTAAGGGTGGATTCATGTTTGCCATGTCTGCGCAAGTGCCACGCCTGATGAAAGAGTTTGAGCGGGATGTGCTGACGCGTTACACACCTTGTACCTCTGATAACCTGGAGGACGTGCTGGAGGCGTTGGCAATTACGCATTGCGAGCTGGTGCTGATCCATCCATTCCGTGAAGGAAATGGACGCTTGTCGCGTTTGCTTTCTCAGCTTATGGCGTTGCAGGCAGGGTTGCCGCTATTGAATTTTTCGGTCATCAAGGGCAAGCAGCGCGAAGCTTACTTTGCAGCAGTGCAGGCAGGTATGGGACGCGACTATGCGCCGATGGTGGAGATTTTCAGGAAAGTGGTGAAAGCCAGCAGTTAGCGGGCTTTAGTTGTTTGCTTACTGGATGCAGGGGGGAGCGCGCGTTCAGCGGCTTTTTTTACGCCTTCAATCGCAATCGAGGAAAGCACACTGGCACGCAAGGCGCGTTGATAATCCTGCGCGTTGCGCAAGTGGGGGTTGTGTTGGAGTAAAGATTTTGGAGCCATAACCGCACTATAAGGCACATGGCGAGTTAATTCAACTGCTACAAATGCTGCGCACTTGTAATGACGAGGATACAGACTGGCACAACAGCGATGCTCTTGCGCTTGGTAATGTCGCAGACTGACTATGCCAGACTGCGGAGAATTTTTGCTTAGTGTGTCATGCTCACGTTGAGCATGATGCAACTAAGATTTGATACTGCTGGTAATAAAAAATGACAAGCGTTGTAAGTTGCTGTTTATTAATAAAAACAGTTGGTTACAATGAGTCCATACGAACCAAGGGGTAGGGCGTTCGAATCGCTCCGGGCGCACCAGTAATTCAATGACTTAGCTGAAAGGCTGAGTCCTTTTTATTTTTCGGGGACACGTAGGGGTAACTTTGAAAAGGCCAGTCTCAGAAAATTACGAACCCCAAAGGTTGTTGCTTCTGACGCCATCACAGAGATGGATATGCGACTGATCGTTTTCCAAACTCGTAAGCGCAATTCAGTATTAAGCTAAGACTGAGGCCTGAACCATTGATCGTGCGGGGGCATGTTCATGGTGTTACGCATAAAATTTTCAATTCCTTCAGAATATATACCCTGACATACTGTAAGCTTCAATAATATGTACGAAGTCAAACCTGAACAATCCGTTGAGCTGTTAAAAGAACTGCATATTCTTACCCGTGACGGCAAGATGAATCAGGATAGCCGACGCAAGCTCAAGCAGATTTATCATCTGTATCAATTTATCGAGCCCCTGCTGCAAGAGATACACCAGGATCATCCAAATATTAACCTTGTTGATCATGGCGCGGGCAAGTCCTACCTAGGATTTATTTTGTATGACCTATTTTTCAAATCGCTGAGCAATGCCTCGCATATCTACGGCATCGAAACCCGCGATGATCTGGTCACAAAATCGCAAGAACTCGCTGCCAAGTTGCAATTCTCGCACATGTCATTCCTGAATCTGTCCGTGGCAGAGTCGATTGATTCCGATCTACTTCCCAGGCAGATCGATGTGGTGACCGCGCTGCATGCGTGCAATACCGCAACCGATGATGCAATCCATTTTGCACTCAAGCGAAAAGCCAAATTTGTAGTGCTGGTGCCATGTTGCCAAGCCGAGGTCGCTGCGGTACTGAAAAAACACAAGGGCAAGCAGCTTGCCAAAAATGTGCTGATGGAGTTGTGGCGGCATCCGATCCACACCCGCGAATTTGGCAGCCATGTCACCAACGTGCTGCGCTGCCTGCAGCTGGAGGCGCATGGTTACCAGGTGACGGTGACCGAGCTGGTAGGGTGGGAACATTCGATGAAGAATGAATTGATTGTCGCAACGTACAAAAACTTGCCGCGTAAACGGGCTGCCGAGCGCTTGCAGGAAATGCTGGAAATGTTGGGGCTGCAAGAAATGCGCGGGCGATTTTTTACCGAGCTTTAAATTGAAGCAGGCTCATTCATAGCAACAGCAATTCACCTGTGGAGCGGCTGTTAGCCGCGATAATCGTTGCAATAGAGCGATCGCAGGCATGGCCAGCTCCTACATGACTTTCGTCACACCAAAATTTTATTGGTAGGTAGTAGGTAAAATCCGTGCCTCAATGTCGTTATTGGCTATGTGTTTGATCCGCAATCTTGCCCAACCGGTATGAGTCGATGATGCTGACAACCCAGCAAATAATGATTGCCCATGTCGCTATTTGTAACGTCAGTAGTTCAGTTCCTTCGGGTGGCGCCGAGATCAAGTTGGTAATGACTGCAGTATCGAGCGGGATTGTTCCAAGCGCGATTTGATCGGAGATGGTGTAAGCTTTGTTTAATGAATAGCGAAGCAAGTACAGTAATCCCAGAAACGAAGGTATAAAAAACAACAGGCCCCGCTGATAACGATCGAGAGAAAAGTGACCTGTTCCCGGAAATACCAGGCCTGATAATAAAGCTGCTTTGATGGACTTTCTCATTGGTTCTCCTGCTTGCACATTGATTTGTGGAAAATAAAACAGATGCATCTGGGGTATGCAAAGCCATTATAAGCAAAGGGCTGTTGCAACATGCAGATGTTTTTGAATGTTAGAATTCGCCATCTAAAAAATTAATTTATACATCCGGAATACAAATGAGTACGACACTGCCCACCGATCCAAAATTACTGATGCGCTCGATCATCCAGCGCATTGCCACCGGCCCCGATCTGTCCAAGGATATCAGCCGCATTGAAGCGCATCTGGGTACTAAAGCCATCATCGAAAATCGGATCGACCCGGTGCAAGCCGGCATTTTCTTTATCGCCCTGCGCATGAAGCGCGAGACGATGGATGAAAACAGGGGCGTGCTCGATGCGGTGCTGGAAACGACCAAACGCGTGGTAGCACCAGTCGATGAAGTGGTGGATATTGGTGATCCTTACGATGGCTATACTCGCTGCTTGCCCACGGCGCCCTTCCTGGGGCCGCTGTTGGCTGAGCTGGGTATTCATGTGGTCAGCCACAGTGTTGATCGGGTGGGGCCAAAATTTGGCGTGACCGCACGCCATGTGCTGGCAGCCGCAGGTGTGCCGGTTGACCTGAGCCCGCAGCAGGCAGCAGCGCGTCTGGCTGATCCTGCGCTGGGCTGGACCTATATTGATCAGGCGCAATCCAATCCCGATTTGCACAACCTGGTGCCGCTGCGTGCGCTGATTGTCAAGCGCCCGGCGCTGACCACCGTGGAAGTACTGTCCAAGCCCATCGCAGGGCGTAACAAAACCCACTTCATTACCGGCTTTGTGCACAAACCCTATCCGCCCATCTATGCCGATCTTGCCCGCATTGCCGGGTTTGACAGCGCCTGTATCGTGCGCGGGGTGGAGGGTGGCGTAGTGCCTTCCTTGCGTCAAGCTGGACGTTATTTTCAGTATCACGACATGGGGCCGGAAAGCGAAGTGTTGATTGATCCTGTTACTTTGGGTATTCAGCAGGATGTGCGTGCCGTGCCGCTGCCGGGTTCGGTTGCTACTGCGGAAGGTGCAGACGAAATTGTTGCGGCTATCGACATTCCTGCTACGGCACGTGCAGCCGCAGCAGCGGGCATGCTGGCATTGCAAGGCAATAAAGGCGCGTTCTATGATTCACTGGTGCTGAGTGGTGCCATCGTGCTGCACCATGTTGGCAAGGCGGCCAGCCTCGCCGATGCTGCCGCACAGATACGCAGCGTGCTTGATTCAGGTCGTGCAGCGAAGCGGGTGGCCTAATGAACGAATATATTGCAGTTGCCGCCGCCGATGAGCTTAAGCCGGCGCAGATGAAGCGCGTGGTTGTAGGGGGTAAACGCCTGTTGTTGTGCAACTCTGCGGGCACACTTTATTGTGTGGATGAAATGTGCAGCCATGAAGATTATTCGCTCTATCTTGGCTGCATCAAGGACGGAAAAATAAAGTGCTCGCTGCACGGCAGTTATTTTGATCTGGTCACCGGCAAACCGACATGTGATCCTGCAGATGAAGCAATACGCACGTATCCGGTGAAGATTGAAGCGGGGCAGGTTTGGGTGAAGCCTTAGTATAGTGTTGCATGTTGCTCGATAGCTTATGTTCGCGAAATAAGGGGATATGTAGGAGCGGCTGTTAGCCGCGATAGCCGTGTTAGAAAAAAGCAATCGCGGCTAACAGCCGCTCCTACAGCGATGTTTTTAAGTCCACTCAAGATTCCAACAGTACACTAGCAGCCTCCTACACTACGCTCTGCTTCGCATAGGACAAGAACCCCCGCGGGGTGTCGGAATTAACTCGCAACCATTTGATTTATAGATATATTAAAACTATCGTCATATATAAAATATTCAATATAATCAATAAGTTACGTAAATAATATATCCAAGTCCGTCAGGCTGCTAGGCTAGGTTTAATTTCAGACTTATATCGCAGGCCAAGACCTGCAAACTATAAACCCTCGTGATGTTTCGTACCACTCTCCTGTTGCGCCGCGTACCATCTCAAATACCAGTAACGCATCCGTATTTAAATTGAAATATTCATCCAGTATGCTATTTAGCTGTGAATAAGTCATCACGGCGGTATCTGGCGGTAGACGAGCAGGGGCGAGCCAGTGCAAACGTGGCGGGATAATCCAGCGGCTGTCGCTTGATGTTCGCGGCACAGTCTCACATGAGTGGCGTATCCACCAGCCATTCAGATGTGCAGGAGAAACGCCGGCTATCGGCAGTCTGTTTGATGTGGATGGGTGATAAAACAGATAGCCCTTGATGAAGGCCTGAGTCTTGTCCAGTCTTACACCTAGTGGTAAAGCATTGGATCCGGCGGGGGTGTGTCCCAGACGAAGTTGTTGCTCAAATACACGACCCAGCTTGAGATCCAGTCTGTCGCGGGCACCCGGGCCGATGAAGCTGCACTGTTCTGTGCTTGCTTCGACTTGCAGATAAAACTTTATCGCAGCTTCCCAATGGCACACTTCTTCATTCGCATTGCGGAACAGAAAATCATATTCACCCACAGTGCGCTGGTCATCCTGCACTTGCAGATTGGTGGCGATGATTCGCGTATCCGGCATGTGCATCAGCCAAAAAGCGATTAATGTTTCAAAGTAATACCCAAGACGGCGGGTGGGTCGAGCGGCGACAAACTGATGCAGCGGTAGAGGATTCTGATCAAGGTTTGCAAGCCAGTCAGTGCTGCGTTGCAATTGGGCGTTGCACCAGGCATCGTCCACTACTCGATTGAGATAGGCCGGATAAGATGGGTCTATCAACCCGGGCGAACCGATGACCCAAGCAAGATCGCGTACGGCCGGGTCTATCAGGGTGTCGATGAAAGAATTTTGCATTTGGTATTTTTCAGGGATGAACCTATAAAAAGCATTTGGCCACAGAGATCACAGAGATCACAGAGATCACAGAGATCACAGAGTAGACACA